>CAUQSG010000001.1:0-119747 GCA_963520725.1 uncultured Flavobacteriaceae bacterium
CTCAGATACTGAGCGACTTGTTGTCTTCACGATATATCAGAATTAACCAAAGTAATGATATTCTGGGTAATGAGTACAGCGCAGTCCTCAAAAATATCTATGCCATAGGTGCAGGAATGGCCAATGGGCTGGGCTATGGGGATAATTTCCAAGCGGTATATATTTCTAATGCGGTTCGGGAGCTGGAAAGAATTCTAGATGCGGTATATCCAGAGCCAAGAGATGTCAATGAAAGTTCGTACATCGGGGATTTGCTTGTTACGGCTTACTCGCTGTTTAGTAGAAACAGAATGTTTGGGAACTACATCGGGAAGGGCTACACCGTGAAATCTGCTATCCAGTCTATGAGCATGGTGGCAGAGGGCTACTACGCTACCAACGGAATCTATCAGATTATTAAAAACAATAAAATAGATGCTCCTATCGTGCAGCATATTTATAGAATTCTTTACGAAGAGAAAAACTGTGAAGAAGAATTTACAAAACTTGTTCAAAAGCTAAATTAAAATGAAAGAATACATAGAATACAACACTAAACAAGGCATAACTGACTTGCTGTCCGAAATAGAATTAGATGATGAAAAAGGCTGGGTAGAAGGAATGCACAAAGGAGAAATGATAGCCTCTATCAAACTTCCCAATAATAATTTTAATTATAATGAAAATGGCGAACTAGTGGAGGAATACTCATCACAAAAATATCTAAGAGTAGATTATCTGGCGAGCCTCAGACCTGTGAGTTTTGATTTTAAAATTGTGGCGTATAGATTTTTGGATTAGATAACTTTTTATTTGACCATATTTAAGGAATAATAACTAAAATGAATCAATCGAAAAAGGGGTTTATCTATACAACTATCGGTGCTACACTGTGGGGGATAAATGGGGCTTTTGCGGAGTTTTTGTTTTTACAGAAAGGAGTAACTTCTGACTGGCTGACACCTTACAGGCTTTTGCTGGCGGGTGTTTTTTTGCTGGTTTATCTTTATGCCAAGGATAAAAATAAAATCTTTGATATTTTTAGAAATACTAAAGATTTGATAAGGGTGTTTGTTTTCGGGGTTTTTGGTATGCTGGGGACACAGTATACCTATTTCACTACGATACAGCATTCTAATGCAGGCATTGCCACTGTGCTTCAGTATTTTGGGCCTACGCTTATTTTGCTTTATGTTTGTTTTAAAGAAAAAAGAAAACCAAAACCATATGAAGTAGTTGTTTTGTTTTTATCTCTTTTGGGAGTGTTTATTCTGGCTACGCATTTAGATAAGAACACATTGAAGATTTCTTCTGTGGCGCTGTTTTGGGGAATGCTATCGGCGATTACTTTGGTCATATATACGCTGCAACCAGCAGAGATTTTAAAGAAATATGGAACAGCGGTGGTCATCGCATGGGGAATGTTCATTGGTGGAATTGCACTTTCTATAACAGCGAAACCATGGGAACAGCCCGTGAAGGTAGATATCGTAGTAATTGTATTTTTATTACTGATTGTCCTTTTGGGAAGTATTTTTGCGTTTCTGTTTTATCTGTCAGGAGTAGGAATTATAGGTCCTACGAAAGCAAGTATGATAGCTTGTATAGAACCTGTGGTGGCTACGATATGTTCTGTAGTATTTTTAGGAAATCCTTTTTCCTTCTTGGATGCGATAGGGTTTGCTTTTATCTTGTCCACGGTGTTTATTGTAGCATATATTTCGGATAGAGAAAATAAAAAAAATACCACTTATTAAGTGGTATTTTTTATTTTAGTTTATTTCACGCCTTTTTCTTTCATGGCTTTATTCAGTGGTTTTAGGATGGCTACTCCCAGCAGTGTGGCGATGAGCAGCAGAGCGAAGTTTACCCAGAAGAAATAGGCTTTGTCTTCGTAGCTGTACCACATACTCGCCAATATACCAGAGAGCTTGTTTCCTATCGAAGTAGAAAGGAAAAATCCTCCCATCATCAGCGCTGTAATTCTCGGTGGAGAAAGTTTAGACACTAGAGAAAGTCCCATAGGAGAAAGGCAAAGTTCGCCTACTGTGATTATTCCATAAGCAGCAAACAACCAAAGTGGTGATACTTTGTAAGCACCGTTATCTCCTGCATATACAGCGCTTACCATCACAAGACAGCTGAGAGCTGAAAGGAATAATCCCAAAACTATCTTTGTAGGGGTAGAAGGTTCTTTGTCTTTTCTACGAAGCATCATAAAGAAGCCTACCACCACTGGTGTAAGGGCGATAACCCAGAAAGGGTTGATAGACTGGAATAGCTCGGTATTGTAGAGATATACTTTCTTGTCTGGATTGGCTTCCAGCTCGGCTCTTTGTTCCTTGTTTATATTTTTGAAATAAATATCTTTTCCTTGCTCTTTTTTAGGTTTTCCATCTTCATCTTTTACAGTTTGGAACTGATTGTCATGAACTGCAACTTCCTTTGTATTGTAATCCTTTGTATCAACCAAATAGATGCTTTCCAGCGGTTTTTCTAAAGCAGTAGGAACACTTCTGTCTGTGTAGTAATTTGCCCAGCGGGTAAGGGCAGTTCCGTTTTGTTTAAATACAGCCCAGAACATCATACTCACCGCAAATATCGCCAACAAGGCTCCAATAGGTTTCTTGTCCTCTGCATTTGCACTGATGTAAATAAAAATATAAAACAAAATAACAGGAATACATGCAAATATAAAGGCATCTGTAGAATCTGACCCAAAGATATTCCCAGGGATTACCCAGCCAATAGCTCCCGCGATGATGGCAGGAAGGAACACTTTTACCAATATGGAACTGATAGTGGTATCGCCCTCTTGAACAGGTTTCATTACATTGGCATGAACGACATGTTTTTTACCAATAGAGAAAATAATCAGTCCTAAAAACATTCCTACACCAGCCGTCACGAAAGCCTCGCCCCAGCCGTATTTATTTCTCATATAAGCTGCAATGATGTTACATACAAAAGCTCCGATGTTTATCCCCATGTAGAAGATGTTGTATCCTGCGTCTTTATTGGCTTTATACTTGTCATCAGAATAGAGATTTCCTAAAAGCGTAGAGATACTCGGTTTAAAGAATCCATTACCGATGATTATCAGCCCCATAGATACATAGAACATGGACACATCTTTGAAAAGTCCTAACCCAATGTATCCTAGCCCCATAAGCGCCCCGCCTATGTAAATCGCCTTGATGTATCCCAGCAGTCTGTCTGCAAGAAAACCACCAAGAAACGGCGTAAGGTAAGTAAGGGCAATGAATGTCCCGAAGATGTCATCAGCATGTTTGCTATCAAAGGCAAGACCGCCCTTGTCAGCATCAATCATATACAACACGAAGATTCCTAAAATCAAATAATAGCCAAATCTTTCCCACATTTCTGTAAAGAAGAGATAGGGCAAACCTTTTGGATGTTTGTTTTTCATAATTTTTCAACTAAAAGGCAAATATAGAGATAATTTGGTAACTTCTTTTGTATATAATGCATATTTTTTACCTTTGCATAAATAAAAAATTATGAAAAATATATTTTTATCATTAGGTCTTGCATCAGTATTTTTTTCTTGTTCTAAACAAAATAATACAGTAATAGTTGATAATCCTACAGATAAAGCAATTTCCTTTGAAGTAGATGGGAAACCATATAAAATGGAACCGAACTCTACACAAAATATTGAACTTGAAAACGGAAATCATACTCTGAAAACTCCAGAAGGAAAAGAAATCAACTTTGAAAAAAGTGAATGGCAGACAGAGTCTATCCTTAACCCTACTAATTCTGAATATGTCCTTTATACAGAGGCTTACACAGACATTCCTTTTGAGCAGAATAAAATGTACCAAATGAGATTTAAAAATGTGAAAGTAGATGGAAAAATATACTACGCACCAATAGAAATCACAGGCGGCTACTATATCCCTCATAGAGATGGTGCTCCATGGAAATTTGGTCTAGATGAAGATTTTACAGAGACGATAGACATTAAGAATTATCAAGAAGGTTCTACATATAACATGATGGTTTCTAAAATCTATCGTAAGAAAGATTTTGTGAAAAAACATGCCAATGAGGTTGTAGAATAAGTATAATCATCAAATAGATAACAAAAATGGTCTATTATTTCCGTGTAGAATATAAAAGTTATCACAGCATAGAAGTTCCAGATTTGCTTTGTCCGATTAGTGGAGAGATGGAACCTATGCGTTTGGTTTTATACCAAAAAGAAGTAGAAACTTTACTGAGTAAACAATATGTAAAAAAGCCATCAGGAGTGTTTTTTAGAATATCTGATAATAAAGATATTCCTGCATCTAAGTGGACTTCTGAAATGGAGGCTTTTTTCGAACAGCAAAAAGCAGCAAATCCTGTTCCTAAAAAAGGACTGAAAGTAAGCTGGCCTGGGAAGTTCATCATAGCATTTGCAATAATTCTTATATTGGCGTTTTTTGGTTGGTTGGGCTATACACTTTTTATAAAAAAGCCAATGCAAGAGAATGCAAAAGCAGAATTATTACAACTCCCTAAAAAAGGTGAGCAGTATAGAGTAGGTGTTCCTGTGACCAATTATGACTCAAACGGAAAAGCCACCTCCAAAGGCTCAGATATGAAATGGGTAGAGGTGCAGGAGGTAAATCCCGCTGACAGCACCTGTGTCATCAGATTGAAAGAAGAGCTTTCTTATGGTGCAGTCATAGAGCCGCATGTTCAGAAGGCGCAGAAGGATGAAAAAACATTTGTTACTAAATTTAAGATTCTTTCTGACAATGAAATAGAATTTGCGGTAAAAGATGGAGAAGGCTTTAATGCAAGGACTTATGGTAGTTTGGATAATGTAAAACGATAAATATTTAAAATTATATTTTTATGAGCAACGAGAACAAAAACGAAACAGATGAAAAATTCATCGAGAGAAGTATGTACGAGAACAAATCAAGTAAAAACCCTTTGCTCCCTCTTTTAGGAAGTTTGGTGCTTGCAGTTGGGGTTTTAGGTTTTGGGATTTATTACTACTTAGAACTTGTAAAATGGGAGAAAGAAGGAGGAACTATCAAGATGAATAGACTAGTCAGTCTTCTGTATGATTTAGGTGGATCTATTACAGTTTTGCTCCTTTTTGTGGGATCAGCACTTTATCTCGCTTATGCAGGGTATAACAGTTATAAGAATAAGAAAGGAGAATAAATAAAAAAGCCAGAAATTTTTCTGGCTTTTTCGTTTGTTATAGATTATTTAGAATAAAATCTGTCATCTTTTGGTGTAGGTGTAGTCTTGTATTTCCACCATATATTCCATGGTTTTTGTCTGGATAGGTCATGAACTCAAATTCTTTGTTTTTCTGAATAAGAGCTTCTGCCATTTCTACTGCATTCTGATAGTGGACATTATCATCAGCTGTTCCATGGATTAGCAAGTATTTGCCTTTCATCAAATCAGCGAAATTGATAGGCGAGTTTTCATCGTATCCTTGTGGGTTTTCTTGTGGCGTTTGTAGATATCTTTCTGTATAGATTGTATCATAATAGCGCCAAGTGGTTACTGGTGCTACAGCGATTCCTACCTTGAAAACATCTGCTCCTTTGGTCATCGCCAGACTTGCCATATATCCTCCAAAACTCCATCCAAATATCCCAATTCGCCCAGCATCTACATAGCTCTGTGAACCGATCCACTGTGCAGCAGCGATTTGGTCTTCTATCTCGTATTTTCCTAAATTCTTGTAAGTTGCTTTCTTATACTTCGTTCCACGGTAGCCCGTTCCGCGCCCATCTACGCAGAGCACAATGTATCCTTTTTGAGCCAAAAGGTTAAACCAAATAGCGTTTCTGCCATCCCAAGCGTTGCTTACCTGCTGTGAGCCAGGCCCAGAATATTGGAACATTAGCACAGGATGTTTCTTGTTAGGCGAGAAGTCTTTGGGTTTTATCATCCAAGCATTCATTTGGTCGCCGTTTTTGTTTGGAATTTGGAAAAATTCTTTGGTTACGAAACCATCCGACTGCAGTTTTTTCAGCGCTGAATTATTATTCTGTAATTCTCGCAGAGTTTTTCCGTTAAAATCCCTCAAAGTGTAAGTGTTCGGCTGTTCTGCGGAAGAATGCGTGTTGATGAAATATTGGAAAGACTTGCTGAAATCAGCATTATTAGTTCCATTTAATTCAGAAACTATCTGCTTTTTCCCTGTTTTGATGTTTATTTTGCTCACCACTCTGTTGGTGCTGCCTTTTTCGGTAGTCTGCACCAAGATTTCAGAATTTTTAGGGTTAAAACCATAGTAGTCAGTGATTTCCCAGTTGCCTTTGGTGATTTGTTTTTTCAGTTTTCCGTCGGGCGTGTACCAGTAAAAATGTCTGAAACCATCTCTTTCCGAAGCCCAAAGGAAAGAATTGTCCTCCAAAAATTCCAAAGAAAGATTGTCCGTTTCTATCCAAGCGGCATCCGTTTCGGTTAGGATTTTCGTGGCAGAATAGTTTTTAGTATTTATCTTGATGATTTCCAGTTTGTTCTGATGTCTGTTGGAAGTCGCTATCGCAATTTCATTAGGCTGCGCAGTCTGGAAAACCTGTGGAATATAATAAGTTTCAAAGTTAGCAAGATTGATTTGCGTGGATTTATTCAGGTTTAAATCATAGGCGTATACCGAAACTTTTGAGTTTTCTTCTCCAGCTTTCGGATATTTGAAACGAAAATCCTGCGGATACAGATTTCCATTGAAAACCTGCATGTTCATTTCTTTTACTTGGCTTTCATCAAATTTCACGAAAACCAGACTTTCGCTGTTTTTAGCCCATTGGTACATGTCTGCATGCCCAAATTCTTCCTCATACACCCAGTCTGCCAGTCCGTTGATGATTTTATTTTTCTCACCATCGAAAGTGATTTGTGTGATTTTTTCTGAACTGAGGTCTTGATAATAAAGATTGTTCCCAGAGATAAAAGCCACAAACCTTCCGTCAGGAGAGAATTTAGGCTCCTGAACCCAGTTTCCGTTGTTTAGGGCAGTTATTTTTCCGTTTTTACTGAGATTTACCACATGGTATTTTCCTAGGAAAGAATGGCGGTAGATGGGCTGTTGTTCGTTCAGAACCAGCACTTTACTCTCATCGTGAGAAAATGTATAGTCCTGTATCTTAGCCTCTAAGATGGTTTCTATTTTTTTTCCTGTCTTGTAGGAATATTTTACGATTCCATCTTTTTCCAAAACAGTGTAGTGTTCTCCATCATTCATGGAGTTTATCCCATAGATAAACTCGGTTCTGTAATAGCCTGAGTGTATTTTGTTTAAAGTGATTTCCTGCGCATAGTTCAGCGTAAAGACACTAAAAACGGCACAAGAGATTAGTTTTTGATATAAAATCTTCATTTTAGATAAATTTTAGAAAGTTGCCCAAAGATAATGATTCTTTAGAAGAAATTTAATAAAATTTAATAGAAGTTTAACTTTTAAAAACTTAACTTTGCTAAAAAAAATGAATCCAACAAATAGAAAATCGTAAAAATTTGAACATTATGAAAAAGTTAGTTTTAAGTTTAGTGTTAGTAGGAGCATTTGGTTTTGCATCAGCGCAAGAAGCACCAAAGGAACATCACTGCTGCCACTCAGAACATAAAAAAATGGAAAGAGAAAAAGACAGCAAAGGGAAAAGATTAGAAGAACTCAATCTTTCTGAAAAACAAACAAAACAGCTGGAAGAACTCCACAAAGAGCACAAAGCGGACAAGGAAAAACTTCATGAGAAACACCAGCGAAAACTCAAAAAAATCCTGACGCCTGAGCAGTATGAAAAATGGCAGTCCAACCACCCAAAGAGAAAGGATGAAAGGAGAATGCCGCCTCCGCCACCTATGGAACAGCCAGAAATAAAAGGAAATTAAAAATGAAAAAGCAGAAATATAGATTTCTGCTTTTTTTATGTTTAAAATATTTTACTAATCAGCTTTTGTAGCTGTGAGTTTTCCGTGCTCTATTCCTTTCACAGAAATTAGACTGTTGGCAAGTTCTATCAAAGTAGAAGATTTTCCTTTCACAGCGATAATCTCCATGCACAAATCATGTTCCAAATGGAAGTGCAGAGAAGACAAAATATTGTCATGATATCTATGCTGGATGTTGGTAAGTTTATTTACCAATTCTCTTCTATGGTGGTCAAACACCAAAGTGATAGAGCCCGCCACTATAGCATCATTGTCCCATTTTTCTGAGACTAAACTCTTGTTAATCAGATATCTGATGGCTTGAGAACGATTTTTAAACAAATTCTCTTCTGCATATTTATCTAATGCCTCCAAAAGGTCTTCTTCCAGAGAAACTCCAAAACGAACAATACCCATAATAAATAGTATTTAAAAGTTATAACAAATATAGTGATTTTCTATAATAGAAATGTCATTTTTATCAAAAAAATATTATTATTTCATTATTTTTGCCACAAATCTTTTGATAATGACTAAAAAACAAAGAGCCGATTTTGTGAGAAAAGAGCTGGACAAACTCTATCCCACAGTTCCCATTTTCCTGCACCATACGGATGCCTATACGCTGTTGGTAGCGGTGGCTCTTTCGGCGCAGACTACGGATAAAAAAGTGAACGAAATCACTCCTGAGCTTTTCCGAGTTGCAGGAACGCCACAAGCCATGGCAAGGCTGGAAGTAGCAGAAATAAAGGATTTAATAAAAGAAATCGGCCTCTCAAACACCAAAGCCAAAAACCTAAAAGGCATGGCAGAAATGCTGCTCAGGGATTATGAAGGCGTGGTGCCGCAGACTTTCGAAGAATTAGAAAAACTCCCAGGCGTAGGACACAAAACCGCCTCTGTGGTGATGAGCCAGTGGTTTGGTTTCCCAGCGTTTCCTGTGGACACGCATATTCATCGGCTGATGAAACTTTGGAAGCTGACAGAAGGAAAAAATGTAGTCCAAACCGAAGTAGATGCCAAAAAACTTTTCCCTCAGAAAGATTGGAATAAGCTACATTTGCAGATTATTTCCTACGGAAGGGAATATTCTCCAGCGAGGAACTGGAGTTTAGAAAAAGATTTTATCACAAGACAAATGTTTGAAAAATAAATGACACCGAAAGTTTCCATCATTACTCCGAGCTACAACTCTTCTGAATTTATAGAAGAAACCATAAAATCTGTTCTTGACCAGACTTTTCAAGATTGGGAGTGGCTGATTACTGATGATAAATCAAGTGATAACACTGCTGAAATCATCAAAAAATATAACGACCCAAGAATAAAACTGCAAGTCCTCAAACAAAATGGCGGTGCAGGAAACGCACGGAATAAAAGCCTTGAAAGAGCATCTGGAAGATATATTGCATTTCTTGACTCTGATGATCTTTGGTATCCAGAATATCTGGAAACTATGATAGGTTTTATGGAAGAAAAAAATGTGGAATTAGCCTATTGTAGCTATTCAAGATGTGATGAACATACAATGGAGCCAATTCTAAAGGATTTCAAAGCGGATACAGTTGTCACTTTTTCTAATTTATTGAAAACCTGTAGACTAGCTCCTGTTTCTACCATTTATGATACGAAAAGAGTGGGTAAGTTTTTATTTCCTATAAAAAGTAAGCGTGAAGACCATGTGATGTGGCTAAATTTATTAAAAGTAATTCCTAAGGGATATCCTGTAGAAAAAACTTTGGCCAAATATAGAATGCGTGAAGGCAGTGTTTCCCGTAAGAAAAAAGATATTATAAAAGACCAGTATTTGGTGTATAGGGAATTTATGGGATTTTCGGTGGTGAAGTCCTTGTATTACACCTGTCTATGGGCGGTGAATGGTTTTATGAAATATTCTAAATGGTTCAAAGGATGAAACCTTTCCATTTTAAAAAATTCAGCATTTTGCAGGACAAAAATGTGTTCCGAGTGGGAACAGATGGTGTTTTGCTTGGAGTATTGGTATCTTGTGAAGTGGCCTTCAGGGTGCTGGAAGTGGGTACAGGAACAGGGCTGATTTCTCTGATGACAGCCCAGCGAAATCCCAGAGCCGAGATTTTAGCGCTTGATATCAATGAAAAAGCGGTGGATCTGGCAGGGCAGAATTTTAGCAATTCGCCGTTTAGAGATAGGATGAGAGCCGAGCTTTTTGACTTTAAAAATTATATTTCTGAAGAAAAATTTGATTTAATTCTCTCCAATCCACCTTATTTTGAGCAGATGGATTCCTCTCAAAAAGATGTTTTGGCGAGGCAGCAGGTGGAGCTTAATTTTGAACAGTTGATACAGAATTCTTCGGCATTACTTTCAGAAAATGGATTGTTTTCAGTGATTATCCCAAAATCATCTGAGGCTTTTTTTATAGAAAAATGTGCAGATTTTTCACTGAAACTTAGGCGAAGAGTAGTTGTTCGCGGCACTCCACAAGCCGAAGCAAAACGCTGTGTGCTGGAGTTTTCTTTTTGTGAGGGAGAGCCTCAGGAGGAAGAACTAGTTTTAGAAGTTTCGCCACGATGCTACTCGGATGAATATCTGCAGCTTACGAGAGATTTTCATGTTTTTGAGAAGAAGTAGGGAATAAAAAATATCTATGTTTTGTTTCTTTTTTTTCTAGCACTTAATAATATTTTTATTATTAGATGAATTACTCCCCAGCAAATCAGAAATACAATGGTTTGTAGAATAAAAATCGAAGAAAAAGATAAATCTACCATTGCTAAACCAAATAAAAGTATATTCACAGGTAAGGTAAAAATAGCCAAAGGCAGCCAGAGAGGGTGTTCGTGGCTGAAACCAAATGTTTGGAATTTAGGGAAACTTACAAGTACGACCATAGTTCCCAGTAGCACATATATTAGACTTATACCAAAAGATAGAAGTAATAATTTTCTGTTTTTCATTCACATAAAAATTCTGTTGTGGTTAATAGTCCACTTTTGAAATAGAATTCAGCATAGCATTTATCTTGCTCTTGGGCATCGCATAAAGTATCAAAATAATAGACTAACACTTCTGCATCATTGATAAATTTTTTTTCATTGGGTTCTCCAAAAACATTTATAAATTTCTCTTTTGAAGAGTCGTTTAGGTTGTGTTTTGCTATTAATTCAATGGCGAGTTTCTTTGTTCTTAGTTTTAGACAGCCGTTTTGGTCTTTTTTTCAGTCATTGATAATTGCTTCATTTTGTTTAGGTTTATCTTTAAATAAATTTTTTAAAAATATACCTGCGGCTAATAGTCCTAATCCTATAATGACATATTTAATTATATTATTTTTCATCTAAATCTGAGGTGTTCATTAGTTTGGAGTAGAAATTAGAACAACCATATTTTTTCCTAATGTATTCTGCTAAATATATTCCCACTAAAATCCCACATCCTTCCGTAATGACGCACCATAATAAAGACTCAGATAGGTTCCATACGAAGAAGCAGATAATATTACTCACTATTATTGGGCATAAAGCAATCAACAGCCAATAAAGAATTTCTATGAATTTTATTTAGCAGAAATGATTTTGTTGGTTTCTTCTATGAAATCCAAAATCTGCTCTCCGCCCAGTTTTTTCTCTGCTGAAGTGACAAAAATATTAGGTAGTTCTTCCCAAGATTCCAAAAGAATTTTCTTGTATTCTGCAACGCTTTTTTCTGCGGCTGCTTGGGTTTTCATCTTGTCTGATTTAGTGAAAATGATGGAAAAAGAAATTTGGTTTTCTCCGCACCATTCTATAAATTCCAAATCTATCTTCTGCGGCAGGTGGCGGATATCCACCAAAACAAACAAATGAACGAGGTTTTCTCTGTTGAGAATATAATTAGTAATCAGTTTTTCAAAATCTTTTCTCTGTGACTTGGAAACTCTTGCGTAGCCGTAGCCGGGCAGGTCAGTAAGGTACCATTCTTCATTGACCAAAAAATGATTGATAAGCTGTGTTTTCCCTGGTGTCTGCGAGGTTTTCGCTAAGTCTTTTTGGTTCATCAGGGCGTTTATCAGAGAGGATTTTCCTACATTACTTCGCCCGATGAAGGCATATTCAGGAAGATTTGGCTCTGGACAGTCCTGCCATTTTTGGCTGCTTTTTACGAAGGAAACAGATTTTATTTTCATTTTTAAATTTTGTATTTGAAAAATGGAAGCTAGTAACTAACTTCCATTTGTTAAACTTTATCTTTTAACCAGTTGTAGAGAATTTCGTTGAACTCTGCTGGTTTTTCCATCATCGCAGCGTGTCCGCATTGGTCTATCCAGAACAGTTCAGAATTAGGTATCAGCCTGTTCATTTCTATGGCCACATCTGGTGGAGTTACATTGTCCTGTTTTCCCCAGATGATGCAGGTAGGACATTTGATGTTAGGCAGTTCATTCTGCATATTGTGTTTGATGGCGCTTCTTGCCAGCATCACTGTTTTTATGCCTTTCATTCGGTCATTTACAATACCGAAAACTTCATCCACAAGCTCATCTGTGGCTACATCAGGATTATAAAAAACTTCTTGGGTTTTTCTTTTGATGTATTCTTTGTCACTTTTTCTAGGGAAACTATCTCCGAAAGAACGCTCATAAAGTCCTGAACTTCCTGTAAGAACAAGAGAATGAACATATTCTGGACGAGCTAGAGTAAGTATAAGTCCTATATGTCCTCCCATGGAGTTTCCTACCACAGTGACAGGTTTTCCTATCTCTTGTTTGATGAATTTTCCTACGAATTTTGAGATAGCTGTGAGATTGGTATTTAGCACAGGTAAGTCATAGATAGGCAGCTGTGGGACAAATACTTTGAAGCCCTTGTCAGCGAAGAATTCAGCCATTTCCTCGAAATTGCTGAGTCCTCCCATAAGCCCATGCAGAAGAACCATAGGATGGCCTTCTCCTTTCTCTATGAAGTGATACTTTTTATCTTTTTTTGTCTTAAAAATCATACCAATACTCACAAAAGTAATCGCAAAGATATTAAATAAAAATGTAAAAAATAGGTTTTATCTCAAAAAAATGAATATTTACTACCGAAATCATTTTATTATAAGATATAACTTATCCACATGAAAGATAAAATTAGATTTGTTTTAAAAAAATATCTATAATTTTGTAAACTTATAGTATATCAAAGTAAGTTAGAAATGTATCATAAACCTGTTTTACTCGCAGAAAGTGTAGATGCCTTGGTAAATAATCCTGATGGCGTGTATGTAGATGTTACCTTCGGTGGTGGAGGGCATTCTCGTGAGATTTTGTCCAGACTTTCCGAAAAGGGCAGGTTATTTAGTTTTGACCAAGATTCTGATGCGTTAAATAATGTGATAGAAGATTCTAGATTTACTTTAATCAATCAAAATTTTAGGTTTTTAGAAAATTCTTTATTGATGTATGGAGTGAATCAAGTGGATGGGATTTTGGCTGATTTAGGAGTGTCGTCTCATCAGTTTGACCAAGCTGAACGCGGATTTTCTATCAGAAGTGATGCCCCTTTGGATATGCGTATGAACAATATGCAAAGCCTTGATGCTCAAAGTGTAGTCAATGATTATGAAGAAGAGCTTTTGGCGGATATATTTTATTATTATGGAGAGCTAAGAGAGGCAAGGAAATTAGCAAGAGAAATCGTTCGCTATAGAAAGGAAACAAGAATAGTAACCACAGAAGATTTAAAAAAAGTTTTTTCATACATACCAGCTCATAAGAGTAATAAATTTTTTGCACAAGTTTTCCAAGCGATAAGGATAGAGGTAAACCAAGAGCTAGAAGCACTACAGGAACTAC
Organism: uncultured Flavobacteriaceae bacterium; assembly: GCA_963520725.1. Lineage (GTDB taxonomy): Bacteria > Bacteroidota > Bacteroidia > Flavobacteriales > Weeksellaceae > JABCPE02. The sequence continues at coordinate 13,694 of CAUQSG010000001.1, forward strand.
TAGTTCAGTCTTGTAGAATATTGCGGAAAGGAGGGAGATTAGTGGTTATATCTTATCATTCTTTGGAGGATAGATTGGTTAAGATGTTTTTAAAATACCAGATGTTTGAAGGGGAGCCAGAGCGGGATATTTATGGAAACTATGAAAAGAAATTTGAGCTTCCATATAGAAAAGTGATAGTTCCTACAGAAGAAGAAATAGAAGATAACTCACGAGCAAGGAGTGCAAAAATGCGTGTTGGGATAAAACTTTAAGTAAAGAAATGGCAAAAAGAAAACATCATCCTCATCATCGTTCCTCAAAGAAATTCACTGTGATGGATCTTCTGAAAGGAAACTTTCTGAATAAGGAAGAGGTGAAGCAGCATTATAAATATATTTTGTTTTGCTTCACACTTTTGATGATTATGATTTTTACCAATGATTTGGTGAATAGAAAGATAGGGGAAGTGAATGCTCTGAAAAGTCAGGTGGAAGAATACAAGTCTCAGAATGCCTATACCCAGAGCAAATTGATAAAAATAAAACTAGAGTCAGAACTCAGCAAGGAGGTTTTGAGGGATTCTTTGCAGGCATTGGAATCTCACCCTTTGAAGATATTAGTAAAAATGGATAGTTTGGACTATGGCAGAATCAAATGATAAAAAACGAGCGAAAACACTTCAGTGGGGCTACCTTTTTGTAATCGTAGCAGCGATTCTGTTTATAATTTTTGGGGTTAGAATTGTCTATTTGCAAAATAATTCGAATGTGGATGACATACAGAGAACCATTCAGGCGAATTATAGAGCAGATACCATCAAAGCAGCGAGAGGAAATCTATATGCTGCCGATGGCTCTATTCTAGCAACCACGGTTATAAAATATAATGTTTTTGTTGATTTTAAAATTATAAAAGATTCTGTTTTTGATAAGAAGGTAGGGATTTTGTCAGATTCTCTACATAAGATGTTTGGGAAAACCAAACAAGAGTTCAGAAGTTCTTTGAAACAACAAAAAAGAAGACAAAATCAATACTATACATTGGCTTTAAATCTTGATTTTGAACAAGTTAATAGGCTTAAAAGATTTCCTATATTCGGAAAATATAATGCGAAAACAAAGACTTATAAAAAAGAAAGATGCTTGATAATAGAACCGAAATACAAAAGGATTTTGGCAACTAACCAAATCGGGGCGGGAACCATCGGGATTGATGATGAACGAGGAAAATCAGGTTTTGAAGGGGCTTTTAGTCAGTATCTTTCTGGGAAAGATGGTAGAAGATGGGTGCAGAGGGTAAATTCTAAACAGTGGAAACCTATTGATTTCTGGGAAATAAGAGAGCCTGTCGATGGGCAGGATGTTTATACTACACTAGATTTGAGGATACAGGATATTGCCCATTCTGCTTTGGAAAAACAGCTCTATGCATTTAGCGCTCATCATGGAAGTGTTTTGGTCATGGAGACTGCGACTGGGAAAATCCGAGCGATGGTGAATCTCCGTAAAAATGATGAAGGTAGGTATGTGGATGCTTATAATTATGCCTTAAGGGATGCTACAGAGCCAGGGTCTACTTTTAAGGTGGTTTCTCTTTTGGCGGCGATGGATGACGGCTTTATAGACAAAAATACAACTGTAAATACAGGCGGTGGTATTTGGGAATATAACGGACAGCGGATAACTGACAGCCACATGGGAGGAACTTATGATATTAGTCAAATATTAGCATTGTCAAGTAATGTAGGTTCAGCTAAACTGATAGTAAAATCATATTCGTCTAATCCACAGATATTTATCAATCATCTTAGAAGATGGAAAATGTTTGATAAACTGGATATAGAACTCCCAGGTGCAGCTAAACCTATGATTGTAACGCCAGAGAGCAAAAGATGGAATAAGGCGACACTTGCATCGATGTCTTATGGTTATGCTTCGGCATTCAGTCTGTTGCAGCTTGCTACTTTTTATAATGGAATAGCCAATGATGGCAAAATGGTGAAACCGCTTTTCATTGATAAAATCATGAAAGATGGTAAGGTGACACATACTGCTACTCCACAGGTCATGGTAGAAAAAATGGCATCTCCTAAGGCTATCCAGATGATGACAGAAGCCCTCACCAAAGCTGTAGAAAAAGGAACGGCCAAGAGTATCTTTACTCCTAATCTAAAGATGGCAGGGAAAACAGGGACTACTCGTTTTGAATATTGGAAAGGTGGCGGGAAATATCAAGCTTCATTTGCAGGGTTTTATCCAGCGGACGATCCTAAATATACTTGCATCGTGATGATTAACCAGCCACAAGGGAATTATTATGGTGGAGTGGTGGCAGCGCCTGTATTTAAAGAAATTGCAGGGAAAACATTCCTAAAAACTCCGCTGAATATAGGCGAAGAAATGCTGGATGATAAAAAAGTAAATTTAAATAAACTAATCACTCCTAATCCTAAAATAAACATAGTAGGCAGAAAAATGCCAAGTCTGAAAGGATTAGCAGGGAAAAATGTGATTCCACAGCTGGAGAACTTGGGGTATCGTGTTAGTTATAAAGGCGTTGGGAGGATATTGGAGCAGTTCCCAGAAGCAGGAACAGTGATGAAGAAAGACCAAAAAATTTATCTAAGAATGCAGAATTAAAATGAATAGAGAAAAATTTTATCTAGTGGTGTCAGGAGGAAAAGATAACCAATCAGTATTGTTGGGCGTTTTGCACATTTTTATACTGACATTTGTTTTGAGAAGATTTATCAAAATCCTCAAAGAGGAAGGCAGTTCTTCGGATATGAGTAAGATATTATTAGGGATTTTAGCAGTGGTTATTTTGTTTTCTTTGGTTTTACAAATAGTGAAATTTTTCCGTAAAAAAGGAAAAGAAAATGATAAAGCAGGACTTTTAATTAATGAAGAAGGAATCGTTGATTTCGTTTCTGAGAAAGAAAATCTGGGGCTTATTGTTTGGAAGGATATAGAGCAGATTAGGATTAAAAATAATTTTTTAGGAGGGGTAAAATTGCTTTTAATGCTTAAAAATCCTAATGAATATATCAATGGAGCAAAGGACTGGAATACTAAAAAGAAGATGAGGCTCCAATACAGAAAATGGGGAACACCAGCGGTTATCAATATTGATAATTTAGAGGTAAAACCAGATGATTTAGTGAAAGTTATAAAAAACGAGTTTGTATTAAAAAAATCTGAATAGGTAGTTTAGATTGAACATAACCATCAGAATATAAAAGAAATAAAAGAGAATGATTTTAAGTCAAATATTGAGTAGAGTATCTATTTTGGAAAACCTCGGAAGTTTGGAAAAGGAGGTTTCTGAGATAGTTTTTGACAGCAGAAAAGTTGTGAAAAATGCTCTTTACGCAGCACTGAAAGGCAGCGTTTCAGACGGGCATCTGTATATAGATTCTGCGATAGAAAACGGGGCGAGTGTGATTGTTTGTGAAGATTTTCCAGAGAAAATAAATGAAGCAGTTACTTACATCAAAGTAAAAAACGCCTCCAAAACCTTGGGGAAAATAGCGAGTAATTTCTATGGAAATCCATCAGAAAAGCTTAATCTCATAGGAGTTACAGGAACGAATGGTAAAACCTCTACGGCGACTCTGCTGTTTGATGTTTTCCAGAATTTAGGATTTTCTTCGGCGCTGATTTCTACGGTGGAATATAGAATAGGTGAAGAGATTATCCCATCTACCCACACCACGCCAGATGTAGTAAGGCTCAATCAGATGCTGGCAAAAGCAGTAGAAAAAGGCTGTGAATATGCTTTCATGGAAGTTAGTTCCCATGGAATTCATCAGGACAGAATAGAAGGACTGAGCTTTAAAATCGCTGGTTTTACGAACATTACGCATGACCATTTGGATTATCACAAAACCTTTTTGGAATATCTGAATGTGAAGAAAAGATTTTTTGATGAACTGCCAGAAACTGCCGTTGCTATCACCAATATCGATGATAAAAACGGAAATGTAATGCTCCAAAGCACCAAGGCAAAAAAGAAAACCTACGCCTTGAAAACCATGGCAGACTATCAGGCGAAAATCTTGGAAGTTGATTTCGATGGAATGCTGCTGAATTTCAATGGGAAGGAGTTTTGGACAACTTTGACAGGGAAGTTTAATGTTTATAATTTGCTTTTGGTTTTCGCCATTGCTTCGGAATTAGGATTTGAAGGAAATGAAATTTTACAGGCGATTTCTAAGCTGAAAAGAGTGAACGGAAGATTTGAAACCATGAAATCCGACAGCGGTATTTTCTTCATTGTAGATTATGCCCACACGCCCGATGCTTTGGAAAATGTCTTGGACAGCATCAATGAAATTCGGACAAAAAACGAAAGGCTGATTACCGTTTTCGGCTGTGGAGGAGATAGAGATAAAGAAAAACGCCCTAAAATGGGCAATGTAGCTTCCGCGAAATCCACACTGGCGATTATCACTTCTGATAACCCGAGAACAGAAGAGCCTTTGGAGATAATTAAAGAGATAGAAGCAGGCGTAGAACCGCAGAATTTCAGCAAATATACTTCTATTCCAGACCGAAAAGAAGCAATAAAAATGGCGATAAAATTTGCTGAGCCAAAGGACATTGTCCTCGTTGCAGGAAAAGGGCATGAAACTTACCAAGAAATCAATGGTGTGAGACATCATTTTGATGATAAAGAAGTGATAAAAGAATTATTAACCCTTATGGGAAAGTAAAACAATAAAAACGGACAAATAAAATGCTATACTACTTATATGAATATTTAACGAGTCAAGGAATCCATATCCCAGGGTTGAATTTGTTGCGATATATTTCATTTCGTGCAGGGATGTCTGTGCTTTTGTCCTTGTGGATAGCCCTTGTTTACGGGAAGAAAATCATTAACTTCCTCCGAAGAAGACAGATGGGAGAACTTGTGAGAGACCTCGGACTAGAAGGACAGAAACAAAAAGAAGGAACGCCTACGATGGGCGGTCTGATTATCATTATTTCTACACTGATTCCAGTTTTGCTATTTACGAAACTGAATAATGTTTATATCGTTCTCCTTGTGGTTTCAGTGCTTTGGATGGGAGCGATTGGTTTTATTGATGACTATCTTAAGAAAATCAAAAAGAACAAAGATGGCCTGAGCGGTAAATTCAAGGTGATTGGGCAAGTAGGTTTAGGACTTATCGTAGGAGTAACGATGTATTTCCATGAAGGAGTGGTTATTAAACGAGAAGTTCCAGACCTGCCACAGGCAACACAGCACAGCGTGGTAGAAAAATTCTCTGCTGAAGAAAAAGCGATAATATCTACAGTTCCTTTCGTTAAAAATAATGAATTTGATTACAGTAAAGTTCTTTTCTGGATGGATGAGCAAGATGCGCAGAAATGGTCTTGGATAGTTTTTATTCCTGTGGTTATATTCATTGTTACGGCAGTTTCCAATGGAGCAAATATCACCGATGGGATAGATGGTCTCGCAGCTGGGACAAGTGCAGTGATACTGCTTACTTTGGCGTTTTTTGCGTATGTTTCGGGGAATATCATTTTTGCGGATTATCTCAATATAATGTTCATCCCAGACACGGGCGAAACTACCATTTTCACGATTGCACTTGTAGGAGCAGTTATCGGATTTTTCTGGTATAATACCTATCCGGCGCAAGTGTTTATGGGAGATACAGGAAGTCTGATGCTGGGTGGAGTAATCGCGGTTTTGGCGATTATCCTCAGAAAAGAACTATTGATACCTGTTCTTTGTGGAATCTTTTTGGTGGAAAATCTTTCGGTGGTTTTACAGGTGTTGGTTTTCAAATACAGAAAGAAAAAACACGGGCTGGAATACGCACAGAATAACCGACTATTTAAAATGTCGCCTCTGCATCACCATTATCAGAAATGTGGTTACCACGAAAGTAAAATCGTGAATAGAATGATTATCATAGGTGTGATTTTGGCGGTAATTTGTTTAATAACCTTGAAAATAAGATAAAATTTAATTAAAATGGGATTCTTTTCAAAATTGTTTGGAGGCAAAAATGAGGATGAAATAGATTTCAATATTTATTTGGAGTTTGCCAAATTGATTAGCCTTGATGATAAAAAAGTTTTATCAGAGGTTAAAGAGTTGATTACTAATACAGATAGGTTCATTTCAAAGAATAAAGAATTCTATGAAAATAGAGGAATAGACCTAGATAAATGGAAAAAATCAAGGCTCATTTGGATGGGTTTTGCGGATATTTTGATTAGTAATGGTTATGCAGAGGAGTTTGACTGGAAATGCGAATTGGAGAGTTTTGAGTTTTTGCTGACAGAGTTAAAATCCTTTAAAAATTATGCTCTGGAACTTCCTCCATTGGCTGAAGACAAACATGATGTCTATGGCTGGATAAGCGCTATCAATACGGCTTGGCATGGGTATGGAGTTTATCTCATGCAGATGTATATAGACAGTGACAGCTATGTGATATTCCCTATTGAAGCTAGCAAGACGGAATTTCTGGAAACGGAGAGCAAAAAGATAAATGAAATGTTCATGATTTGTTAATATAGAAAAAAATGAAAATAATAATATTAGGTGGCGGCGAGAGTGGTGTAGGAGCAGCTGTTTTGGCGAAGAAAAAAGGTTTGGAAGTTTTCCTTTCGGATCGTGGCGCTATTAAGGAACATTATAAAAAACAGTTGCAGGCAGAAAGGATAGATTTTGAGGAAGGGACGCATAGCGAGGAGCGGATTTTAGCCGCGGACTGGGTTATAAAATCGCCTGGGATACCAAAGAAAGCACCTTTAATTCAAAAAATTAAAGAAAAAGGAATCCGCTTGTCATCAGAGATAGAATTTGCGGCAGAATTTACCGATGCCAAAATCGTTGCCGTAACGGGAAGCAATGGTAAAACAACCACTACTTCGCTGATTTATCATATTTTGAAAAACAGCGGACTAAATGTAGGGCTGGGCGGAAATATCGGTAAAAGTTTTGCGATGCAGGTGGCTACAGAAAATTTTGAATATTATGTATTGGAAATCAGTAGTTTCCAGTTGGATGATATTCAGCATTTCAGGCCATATATTAGTTTGCTTTTAAACTTGTCGCCAGACCATTTGGACCAGTATAATTATAATTACGAAGAATATGCATTAGCAAAATTCCGAATTGCTGAAAATCAGGAGAATGACAACTATTTCATTTACAATAAAGATGATGAAATGAGCATGAAACTCCTTCAAGAACTTAATTTGAGAGTGAAAAAAATTCCGTTTTCCATGAAGGAAAAACTTGATGAGGGAGGTTATTCTGTGGATGAAAATTTGGTGGTTAAACTTCGTGAAGAATTTTCTATGAAAATAGAAGATTTGGCTCTCGTAGGAAAACACAATGTAGCGAACAGCCTCGCTGCGAGTATTGCGGGTAAATTGCTGAATATCAGTAATGAAAGTATTAGAAATTCATTGATGACATTTCAGGCTGTGGAGCATAGATTGGAAGAAGTGGCGGAGAGAGACGGCGTGAAATACATCAATGACAGTAAGGCTACTAATGTAAATGCCACATACTACGCATTGGAAAGTATGAAGCGACCAGTGATTTGGATAGTGGGTGGAGTGGATAAAGGGAATGACTATTCCGAAATAGCAGATTTGGTGAAGAAAAAAGTAAAAGCTGTTATCTGTATGGGGCTGGATAACTCTAAGATTATCAGTTTTTTCCAAGGGATAAAGGAAAACATTTATGATACATTGAGCATGGAAGAGGCTGTCCGTACAGCTAAGAAATTAGCCCAATATGGAGATGCTGTGCTGCTGTCTCCGTGTTGTGCGAGTTTTGACTTGTTTGATAACTACGAGGATAGGGGAAGAAAATTTAAAACGGAAGTTTTTAAGTAAAAAAAGAAACTTATAAATGACTCAAAATAAAACACAAAGCAGAAATTTTTTTAAAGGAGATAAGGTATTGTGGTATATTATCATCGCAATATCTATTTTCTCTTTTTTCCCTGTTTATTCTGCAAGTACGAATTTACAATATATCGTAGGGGAAGGAACAACGATTCGCCATTTAGGAAAACATGCAGGGTTTATTCTGTTTGGACTTGGTATAATGGCTGGTGTTACCCATTTTATAAAATATGAATGGATTGGAAAATTGAGCGGATTAGTCCTAGTTATAATGGTGCCTGTTTTATTATTAGCGAGTTATTTTGGGAGTAATATTGGTGGAGCAAGTGCAGGTAGGTGGGTTTCACTTGGGCCAGTAAGATTTCAGCCATCTACATTTGCTTATTTGGTGCTGATAGTATATCTCTGCCGTCATTTGGCGAAAAATATGCCTAAAAATAAGGAAGAAATTTCCTATTTGAATCATGCTTTGATTATTGTGCCTATTTTAGTGATATTTGGTTTGATTGCGAAGGATAATGGTTCTACAGCACTTATGATTTTGATAATGTCCATAGTAGTATTGGTTGTGGGACAGTATCCGTTGAAATATATCATAAGGCTCGGAGCAATTGCTGTTGTAGGGATTACGATGTTTTTATTTGTAGCATTGAATACGAATATTTTCAAGAATACCCGTGTTCATACTTGGATTAGTAGAGTGGAAACCTTTGTCAGTTCAGATAAACTTAATGAATCCGAAAATGAAGCATTAAAAGCTAAAAATTACCAAATCAATCAAGCAAAGGCAGCGATAGTGCATGGAGGACTTTTAGGAGTGGGGCCAGGGAAAAGTGCATTGAAGCAGTCACTTCCTCAGTCTGCATCGGATTTTATTTTTGCCATTATTGTTGAAGAATATGGACTTTTGGGGGCAGCTATGCTGATGGGCGCCTACTTTATTATACTGATGAGAATAGTCATCATCGCTACTAAAATACCGACATTTTATGGGTCTTTATTGGTTTTATCAATAGGGATGATGATATTTCTACAGCTGGCGGTGAATATTGCCGTTGCGGTGAATATTATCCCTGTTACAGGGCAACCACTTCCATTGATAAGTTATGGGGGAACCTCTATGCTGGTTACTTATATTCAGCTTGGAATAGTTCTAAATATCAGTTCAAGGATACAGGTTTTAGGAGAGGAAGGTCTAGGAGAAAAACAAATAGCCAAAGAAATGAATGATATTGCATAGATTACTATCATTTTTGAAAAATAAAAAAGAAATGGAGCGTCAAGATAAAACTAATGAACAACGAAAAATAAGAGTTTTAATGAGCGGCGGCGGCACAGGAGGACATATTTTCCCTGCTGTGGCGATAGCCAACGAGATTAAAAGCAGATTTCCCAATGCCGAGTTTTTGTTCGTGGGAGCGAATGGAAAAATGGAAATGGAGAAAGTCCCTCAGGCTGGATATAGAATAGAAGGACTGAATATCGCAGGGTTTGACAGAGGAAATTTGCTTAAAAACATCGGTCTTCCTTTTAAAATTATTTCCAGTTTGTGGAAAGCGAGAAAGATTATTAAAAACTTTAAACCAGATTTTGCTGTCGGAACGGGCGGTTTTGCTTCTGGCCCTGCTTTGTATATGGCATCATCCCTCGGCGTTCCGATTTTTGTACAGGAACAAAACTCCATTTTAGGGAAAACCAATCAGTTTCTTGGAAGAAGAGCCAAAGCCGTTTTCATGGGCTATCCCAATATTAGCCGTTTTCTTCCTGCGGTATTCACAGGAAATCCTATCCGAGAGAATATCGTTACAGATATTATAAATACCAAAGAAGCGAAGGAAAAAATGGGCTTAGACCTAAATAAACTTACCATTCTTTCTGTGGGCGGTTCATTAGGCTCAAAAACCCTAAATAATGCTTGGAGAGAGCTTTTACCTAAATTAAAGGAAAAAAATATCCAGTTGGTGTGGCAGACAGGAAAGCTTGAATATCAAAACATTATATCTCAATGTGGAGGTGATGAGCAAGGAATTCAAATCAAGGAGTTTATCTCAGATATGGCATTGGCATATTCGGCGGCGGATGTGATTGTATCAAGAGCGGGAGCTATCGCGATTTCCGAGCTGGCAGTAGTAGGGAAGCCCATTCTTTTGGTGCCGTTCCCTTATGCAGCGGAAGACCATCAGACCAAAAATGCAATGGCTTTGGTGGAAAAAAATGCAGCCAAAATGGTTAAAGATTCCGAAATGGAGGAGAAATTCTGGAATACACTGATGGAAATCTGCGAAGACGAGAATTTGAGAAAAGAAATGTCCAGCAATCTGAAATTCTTTGCAAAACCAAATGCGGCAAAGGAAATTGTGGATGAAATTTTTAAAATATTAAAAACTAAATAAATGTGTAGATATGCGATGGTTTCTTACAAACCGCATTATGCATGTTTTAATTGTAGGAAAACCTTTAAAAGAAGGCTTTTTTATGACATCAGAAAGGGAGAGCAGAATGATATAGCCAAATGCCCTCAGTGTGGAAAGCCTATGGCAGATATGGGACTAGATTTTGCTTCGCCATCTAAAAATGATAAAAAAGCGTGGGAGCATCTCCAAAAACTCTATCAAGTAGGGATTACCTTTCATTCCTGTGGCTGTTCAGGACCTGGCTACATCCCGCGGGATAGAGATGCGCTTCTTGCTTATTTTAAAGGAATTAGGGAAGGTTATGAAGAGCAGCTCAAGTTTTTTAGAAGTAGAACAGAACCAGCGAGTAAAGCTGAAATACAAAGGGATAATGACAAAAATTTTTATTACATCTGTCGAATTCCTTCAAAACTAAAATCAAAAAATGGTTTTGTGAAAAATGAAGATGCCATTGATTTTTGGATCAGTAAAATAAAAGAAGTGGAAGAAAAAATAGCGAAAATTTGAATAGAATATCAGAAATGAAACAATATAAAAACTTTTATTTCATAGGAATTGGAGGGATAGGAATGTCCGCTCTTGCAAGGTATTTTAAAAGCCTGGGAAAGAATGTTTTAGGATATGATAAAACCGAGACCAAACTGACTAAAAAACTGCAAGAAGAAGGAATAGCTATCCAGTTTAAAGATGAAATCGTTCAGGAAATCAGTGCTTTAGATAAGGCTGAAACGCTTGTGATTTTTACGCCAGCGATTAAGGAACTGCAGATTTTGGATTATTTCAATCAGCAGGGATTTTCAGTTTTGAAACGAGCAAAAGTCTTGGGAATGGTTACCGAAAATACCGAATGCATCGCAGTGGCAGGAACTCACGGGAAAACGACTACTTCCTGCCTTGTGGCTCATCTCTGTAAGGAGGCTGGACTTCCGTTTTCGGCCTTTTTAGGAGGAATTTCGGAGAATTTTGGGTCTAATTTTATGTTTAATGGCAATCAATATTCCGTTTTGGAAGCCGATGAATACGACCGAAGTTTTCTCAATCTGTCACCAGACTGGGCGATAATAACTTCTACGGATGCCGATCATCTCGATATATATGGCGACAAAGAAAATATAGAGCAGGGCTTTGAGGATTTTGCGAATTTGGTTCCAGATGACCGCCAGCTTTTTGTAAGAAAAGGAATAAAAATCACCAGAAACGCGCAGACTTATGCGGTGAATGAGAAGGCGGATTATTACTCCGATAACCTCCAAATGAAAGGCGAAAAAATTAGTTTTGATTTCCATACAAAAGATGGAGAAACTCACCAGTTTGAGTGGGAAATTCCAGGAATTCACAATGTGGAAAACGCTACGGGAGCATTGGCTCTGCTTCATCATCTTGGAGTGGATTTTGAGGTTTTGAAGAAAGCAATAGCTTGTTTCAAAGGGATAAAACGCCGCTATACGAGGCATAAATTCGCTGATGGAAAAATCTATGTGGATGACTATGCGCACCACCCGACGGAGCTGAACGCGGTGATAAACTCCATTCGAGAATTTAATCCTGATAAAAAACTTTTAGTGGTTTTTCAGCCACATCTTTTCAGTAGAACGAAGGATTTCGCTGATGGTTTCGCGGAAAGTCTGTCTAAAGCAGATGAGCTGTTGCTGTTGGATATTTACCCAGCAAGAGAATTACAAGAAAATTTTTCTGAAATTACTTCCGAGTGGTTGTTAGAAAAAGTAAATTTGCAAAATAAAGAAGTTTCTACCCTTGCGGCTGCATTTGATAAAATCAAAAGTAAGGATTTTGATGTTTTGCTCACGGTAGGTGCAGGAAATATAGATACCCTCTATGACGGCATAGTGGAGTGGATGGAGAATAGATAAGATGAAAAAGAAATATAGGTTTTTGAAAATCATTTTCGTGGCGGGAATTTGGATATTTCTGCTCAGATTTTCTTTACAAAGGTTTAATAATAGACCTGTGGAGGATATCGTGGTGAAAATGCTACAAAAAGAACCTGTATCTTTTATCAATGATAAAATTGTCAGAGAAATCATAAGAAAGGAAAATCCGACAAATAGGATAGGCGACCTGAATATTTTGTCCTTGGAAAGGGCGATAAGAGCAATGCCCATGGTGGATAGTGCGAATGTTTACTTGAAACTAAATGGACAATTAAATTTGGATATTAGCCAGAGAATTCCTATTTTTCGGCTTTCAAAAAAAGATAAATCTTTTTATGTAGATGAAAAAGGAGTGGAATTTCCCGCATCTGGTGACTACTCCTACCAGTGTATGTTGGTTTCTGGAAAGGTAAATCCAGAGGAATATCCCATGCTGGTTGATCTTGTGAAAATCATAAATAGAGATGATTTTAGCAAAAATTTCTTTGTTGGGATTAGTAAAAAGGGAAATGATTATTATCTGATGACCAATGATGGGAACTATGTTGTGGAACTGGGAAGGCTGGAAAATTTAGGGTTTAAGATAAAAGGGTTTAAGACTTTTGTAGAAAAATATTTGATTTATCAAGACCAAATGAAATATTCAAAAATTTCGGTAAAATATGATAATCAGATAGTGACTACTCTGCGAAAGGGAAATGAAGACAAAGAATCCAAAGAAAGAGTCTATAAGCCCGAAGAAAAAAATAAAGAGGAGGTAAAGGAAGGCTCTAGTAGCGAGAACAAAAAAGAAGAACCAAAACCAAAATCTGAGAAATCAGAGGAAAACAAAGATAAAAAGAAATAGTATAAAAACACGAATATTAGATGGAAGCAAATGAATATTCAGTAGGACTAGATATAGGGACGACAAAGATAGTAGCCATAGTAGGGCGTAGAAGTGCTCATGGGAAGATAGAGGTGATGGGAGTAGGAAAGAGCAAGAGTCTCGGTGTACGAAAAGGTATTGTGCATAATATTGCCCATACCATTAGTTCCATTAAAGCCGCTATCAGTGAGGCGGAAAAGTCAGCAAAAGTTCCTATCAAAAAAGTAACAGTTGGTATTGCAGGGAAACATATCCGTTCCTTACAGCATACAGATTATATAGGGAGACAAGACCCAGAGTCCTATATCACTGAAGTGGATATATCAAAACTAAAAGAGCAGGTTAAGAAAATAGCTGTGCATCCAGGTGAAGAGATTATCCATGTCCTTCCACAAGAATATAAAGTAGATTCTGAAGAAGAAATTATAGAACCAATAGGTATGCATGGAACTCGTCTAGAAGCGAAGTTTCATGTGGTAGTGGGACAGATGGCATCTATCAAGAATGTGGTTCGATGTGTCAAAGAAGCAGGTCTAGAGCTGGAAGCTTTGACTTTGGAGCCGTTAGCATCTGCGGAGGCCGTTCTTACTCAAGAGGAGAAAGAAGCGGGAGTAGCTATCGTAGATATAGGAGGAGGAACTACTGATGTAGCTGTTTTTAAGGATAATATTATCCGTCATACTTGCGTTATTCCTTATGGAGGAGGAATTATCACAGAGGATATCAAGGAAGGCTGTTCTATCATAGAAAAACATGCAGAGCAGTTAAAAATAAATTTTGGTTCAGCAGTTCCTGATTTAGAAAAGGAAAATGCCTATGTTACCATACCAGGGCTTCATGGAAGAGAGGAAAAGGAAATTTCTTTGAAATCCCTTGCAAGTATTATCAGTGCGAGAGTGGAGGAAATCCTAGAGATGGTAAATAATGAATTAAAATCCTATGGAGCTTATGAAATGAAATCCTACGGAGTCAATGAGCAGAAAAGAAAACTTATTGCAGGGATGGTGCTTACAGGAGGAGGTTCTAACCTGAGAAACCTTCGTCAGTTGGCAAATTATGTGACAGGATTTGATTGTAGAATAGGCTATGCTAATGAGTATATCATTAATGATAAAAACCAGCTTTTGAGAAGTCCAGAGTATTCCACAGCTATTGGGTTACTGATGGAGAGTCTCAGAATCAATGAAAAACAAGAAAATCTAGAGATACAACACAAAAAAGAGGAGGTTTCTAAACCAGTAGAAGAGGTAGCTCCAAAACCTGTGGAGAAGCAGCCTGAAATTGTATCAACAAAAGAGTTTCAGGAAGAGCCTAAAAAAGAAGCATGGAGTGTGCGTTTCATGAAAAAGTTTAAGAATTTTTTTGAGGAAGAAGAAAATTAATTAAAAGAAAACAATAAAAACAAGGATATAAAAAGATAACATAAACTATGGGAGGTTTTAATCAAGATATAGAAATAGACTTCAAAGCACCTAAAGACAGATCATCTATCATTAAAGTAATTGGTGTAGGTGGTGGAGGAAACAATGCACTACAACACATGTACGAAAGAGGGATTCATGGAGTTGATTTCATCGTACTAAATACAGATGCACAGGCATTGGATGAGCATTCTGTTTCTAATAAAGTTCAGCTTGGGACACGAACAACAGAAGGACTTGGTGCGGGAGCAGATCCAGAAGTAGGAGAAAAGGCTGCTATTGAAAGTATGGATGATATCCGAGAAGCTCTTGGTCATAACACCAAAATGGTATTTATCACCGCAGGTATGGGTGGCGGTACAGGTACAGGTGCTGCGCCAGTGGTTGCTCAGGTTGCTAAAGAGTTGGGTATTCTTACGGTAGCTATTGTAACTTTGCCTTTTGATTTTGAAGGAAAAAGAAGGCTGGAACAAGCTCATACTGGATTAGAAAAACTAAGAGAAAATGTAGACTCTTTGATTATTATTAATAATGATAGACTAGCAGAACAATATCCTGATTTAGACTATGAAGAAGCATTTTCTCAAGCAAATGAAGTGTTGACCAACGCTGCGAAAGGTATGGCAGAGGTCATTACTGCTCCGTTTAAAGTTAATATTGACTTCCGTGATGCTAAAACTGTCCTTGAAAATTCAGGAACAGCGTTGATGTCCATAGGAATAGCATCAGGTGAGAATAGAGCAGAAGATGCAGTGAAGAGAGCGCTGGATTCCCCGTTGTTAAATGATAATAAGATTACAGGAGCGAAAAAAGTTATGCTTCTTATTCTAAGTGGAGAAGAGCATAAAGCGAAAATGAATGAAATTAAATTCATTAGTAGTTATATCCAAAATGAAGCAGGAGGAGGAAACAAGGCGGATGTTATTTTCGGAGTAGGAACAGAGGATGGATTAGGAGAGTCTATTAAAGTATTGGTGGTAGCGACAGGATTTGCTCCTGAACATGAGAAGAATACAGTGATACCAGCGGAGCGTATTATTCATGATTTGAATGGAGGTATTAAAAAACCAGATATACCAGTTGTAGAATCTCAACCTGTTAAAGAAACTCCTGCGAATGATGTTCGCAGACCAAGTAATAGACAAGAAGTTAGGGAAGAACAGAAACGACAGTTTTTTCGTTTAGATAATAATTCTAACTCTAACACCAATTCTAATTCTAATTTTCCTACCAATAGTTTTTCAGTAGAAAAAGCGGAAGAAAAGTTTGATTTTCACCAGACAACTGTGCTAGAGGAGAGAAGAGAGGATGATTTCGCGACGGGTTTTAAATTTAGAGAGGAAGAAGAACCTCCTTTTTTCGAAGCGGAAGAAGAGCCAGTGAAGGAATATGATTTATTTTCTTATGCTGAGCTGGAGCCAGTTTCTTTTACATTTGATTTAGATGAAGATAAACTAAAAGAAGAAGATTTTTCTTTTCAAGTGAAAGAAGCGCCTGTTAATTTCAGAGTGGAAATGAGAGAGGAAACTGCTCCTCAAAAAGAAGAGCCAAAAGTTTCTGTAACTAATAATCAGCCTCAGCCACAAACTCCTAAAAATGATTTTCCTAATGTAGAGCAGAAAGAGGAATTTACCATCATCGAAAAAAGAAGCACGGAAGAGGAAGATAGCAGAATACAGGAAAGAAGAAATAAATTAAAAGAGTTTAATTCTTCTAAATTTCAAGGAAATGATGAGAAAAAAATAGACATCTATGAAATGATTCCTGCTTTCAGAAGAAGAAATATAGATGTTGATTTTGAAAATCCATTAGATAGGGAACAAAAAATATCTAGTTTTATTTCCGAAAATGACAAAGGAAAAATGGAAGTAAGACGAAATAAATTCTTAAATAAAGATGTAGACTAAAAATAAAAACTCCACATTTAGTGGAGTTTTTTTATCGCATAAAAACGAATTTATCGTAATATTTACTCATATAGGTCAGACCTATATTGATATTTACTCCTATAGAAAAGCCTTTTAGGTTTTTTTCAGAATCAAAAGGGATAGAATATCCACCATAAACATTCATAAATTTTAAAAAAGAAAAACCTACGATAGGGCTGAAATGTTTAGTAGAAACCACCAAACCAGCATACCCGCCACCATCGTAATATCCTACTTTTAGTTCTGGGATAAAATGGTCTTTGCTGTCTTTTCCTCTGAAATAACGACCAAAAGCTCCTATTGTGATGGATTTGTCTTGTCTTCCTGCATTATAATCTATACCTACAGCGAGTGTATTTCTTCCAATATAATTGTAATCCAGACTAATGGCTGTTTTGTCAAGAATATTTCTTTTAAAAGAAAAATCATCTTGTGCATACAATCCTACAGAAAAGGATATGAGCAAAACACTAAAAATATTTCTCAATTGATTTTTTCTATTTTCCATAATTTTCTGCTTTTTCTTGATCAAATTCTCCTTCCCATTTTGCGATGAAAACAGAAGCTACACAGTTCCCAATCACATTCAGAGAGGTTCTTCCCATATCCATCAGTTCATCAATTCCTAAAATAGCTGAGATGATAATCAGCGGAAGCTCAAATTGCTCAGCTGTAGCGATAAGGACAATCAGGGAGGCTCTCGGTATAGCGGCCACTCCTTTACTCGTTATCATGAGTGTAAGGCACATCAGTAGCTGCTGTCCGAAAGTCAATTCCATCCCAGCGGCCTGAGCTACGAATATAGATGCTAATGATAGGTAAAGCGCAGTCCCATCAAGATTAAAACTATATCCTGTAGGCACCACGAAGGAAACAATTCTACGAGGCACGCCAAAAGCTTCCATATTGCTCATTACTTTAGGTAAAGCGGCATCAGAACTTGTCGTAGCAAAAGCTATAGAAACAGGTTCTTTGATGGCAGAAACGAAGTTCTTGATTGGGATTTTCAGATACATAGCCAAAGGCAATAGTACCAGCATAACAAATGCAAATATCGCGGCATAAAGAGTCAGCAGGAGTAAAAACAAATATTTTAAAATGTCTATTCCCATATGTCCTACCGTGTATGCCATCGCTGCACCTACTCCCACAGGAGCAAAATACATCACTATTTTAGTGTATTTAAACATCACTTCCGCTAGACTTTCCACGAAATCTATCATTGGCTTTTTCTTCTTTTCATCCAGCATAGCCAGTCCGATACCAAAAACCACAGAGAAAACTACGATTTGCAGTACCTGATTTTCATAAATAGACTTTATAATATTTTCAGGGAAAATATCACGGAAGAAAGCCGTTACCTTGTATATCCATTGGTCAGCTTCAGGAATTTGTTTTAGAGCTTTTAAATCATTTTCCTTAACTCCAGAACCAGAAGGCAGGTCGTGCTGAGGAAATTGGCTCAAATCTATCCCTACACCAGCATTCGAAATATTGATGGATACCAGACCTATTAAAATAGCAAGTGTGGTCGCCACATTGAAATAAAGCAAAGATTTCCATGCCATTCTTCCTACTTGTTTCAGGTCAGAGTGTCCAGCAATTCCATAAACCAAAGTTGCAAATAAAATAGGACCTACAATGGTTTTAACCAATTTGATAAAGCCACTGCTCAAAGGCTGTAGAGCCATCGCTACACCAGGAAACTCCACACCTATCACTACACCCACAATCATGCTGGTAAGTATCCAAGTCGTAAGGTCTTTTTTCAAAATGGCATAAAATAAAAAAGCTCCACCGATGACAAAATGCGTCCCAGAGAGAACTTCCTTAGAAAGAGGCGAAAAAAAGTTAATTCCATAGACAACAGCTCCAAGAGTCATTATCAATAATGGAAATAATCTAAATATAAATGAATTCATTACTACTTTTTGTTTGTTGCAAATATAATGAATAAACTAAAAAAAGGAAATAGAAGTGTCTTTTAAGCAAATTATTAAATCATCAGGAAGATTTATCAGAGTCACTTAGAAGTTTAAAACTCATTCTGTGATAAGGCGTTACGCCGTGTTTCTTGATAGCCTCTCTATGGGCTTTGGTGGGATAGCCTACATTCTTGTCCCAAGCGTATTCAGGGAATTCTTCGTGGAGTTTCAGCATGAGCTGGTCTCGGTAGTTTTTAGCTAAAATAGAAGCAGCTGCGATAGAAAGCACCTTGCCGTCTCCTTTTACAATGCATTCGTGTGGAATGAAATTATACGGATGAAACCTATTCCCGTCCACTAAAATCAGCTCTGGTCGGGTTTTTAGCTGGTCTAATGCCAAGTGCATCGTATGGATGCTGGCATTCAGTATGTTATGCTGGTCAATGAAAGACGGTGGAACTTCTGCAATCGCAAAATCCACAGCATTTTCCCTGATGTATTGGTCTAATTCTAACCGAACCTTTGTGGTGAGTTTTTTAGAGTCATTGATGAGGTCGTGGTCAAAATTTTCATCAATAATCACAGCGGCAGCGACCACAGGACCTGCCAGACAGCCTCTTCCTACCTCATCACAACCAGCCTCAATACAAATTTCAGACCAAAAACGCTTTAAATTCATAAATATTCAATAAAAATTAAGTTTCAAATAAAATTTAGCACAAATTTAATATTTTTTTTACAAATCTATTGTTTTTATTAAAAAAATGTTATAAAATTGTCAAAGAAAAACCAAAATAACTTTTAATTATGAAGAAACTAACATCAAATGTCTTGGCAGTTGTTCTTTCTTCTTCCTTTGTGATCGGAAACGCACAGGAAAAACCAAAAGACTCTGTGAAAGTCAAGGAAATCGGCGAGGTGGTAATCACCGCTTTAGGAATTAAGAGAGACAATAAATCTCTTGGGTATTCAACTACGAAAGTAGGCGGAGATGACTTGTCAAAAGTTGGGAATCAGAATTTAGTCAATTCGCTTTCGGGGAAAGCAGCAGGACTTCAGGTAATCTCTTCTGGCGGGGCGCCAGGTTCTGGGAGTAGATTGGTAATAAGGGGAGGTGCGAAATCTCTTACTAATTCTAACGAGCCTCTGTATGTAATTGATGGAGTGCCTATCACTAATGCGAATGATGGGAACTCAAACACCGTTACAGGAATTTCTTCTCCAAACAGAGCAGCGGATATCAACCCTGATGATATTGAGAGTATCAATATTCTAAAAGGAGCTGCTGGAGCTGTTCTTTATGGTAATAGAGGTTCTAATGGGGTTATCCTCATTACAACGAAATCAGGAAAAGCAAGAGCAGGAAAACCACAAATTACCCTTTCTACGCAGGTTGCGGTAGATAATGCTTTAGTTCTTCCAGATTATCAGACAGCCTATGCACAGGGAGAACAAGGTGTATATAGGGAAGCAACTTCTTTATCTTGGGGACCAAAAATACAAGGGCAGACTGTATATAGTGCTGCGGCGGGCAAAAATGTTACGCTCTCTGTTTATGACCCGAGAAAGCAGTTTTTACAGACAGGAGTAACGAGAAATAACAATGTATCCTTATCACATTCATTTAATAAATCTAATGTTTTCTTGTCAGCAGGACATTCCTTGCAGACTTCCATTGTCCCTAACCAAGAATATGAAAAAACCAATTTTAGATTTAATGGAAATACACAGGTTACAGAGAAATTCAATGCAGGAGTAAATGTCTCTTATAATACAACCAAAGGAAATGTTCCTTTTTCTGGGCAGGATGGGAACAACCCTATTTTCGCCTTGTTCCACGCGCCTGTGAGCTGGGATTTGAAGGGGTACGGCTATGTTAATCCTACTACTGGCGAACAAATCAATTTCCGAGGGGGAAGTTTTGACAATCCATATTGGTCTGTTTATAAAAACTTTGCTAAAACTTCCAGTGACCGTTTCATTACGAGTTTGAACTTAGGATATGATTTAACAAAATGGTTGAAACTGACATATAGATTAGGAAATGATTATTTTGTAGATAATAGAGTGATATTTAGGGATATACATTCTGGTTCAAAACCAAAAGGATATCTATCTTATGATGATGTGAAGAGAAATGAGCTTACCTCAACATTGATGGCAAATATCAATACCAATATTACGGATAATTTGGCATTGACAGTTGTGGTGGGACAGGACTATAACAAGAGAACTTACAGAAATAGTGTTATTACAGGGAATGCACTAGCTGCACCAGGTTTGGTAAATACTAATAACATCGCTTCTTTTGACCCAGGATATAACTATGAAACCAAAAGAACATTATTTGGGTTCTTTGGAGATGTTTCTTTAAGTTACAAAAATTATTTGTTCCTAAACCTAGTAGGAAGATACGAGATGGCCTCTACTTTACCAGAAAACAATAGAGCTTATTTCTACCCTGGGGTAAGTGGTTCCTTCGTCTTCTCGGATGCATTTGATATTAACAAGGATATATTAAGCTATGGTAAGCTGCGTGCTGGGGTTTCCAGAACGGCAAGAGATGCAGATCCTTATTTAGTTTTTCAAGCATATAGAAAAGCAGAGTATGGTGATGGATTCGTGCCAGGACTTAAATTCCCTTTTAATAATGATTTAGGGACTTATGTAGGATACAAAGTGGCGAACACATGGAATAATCCAGACTTAAAACCAGAATTTACAACAGAATACGAGGTAGGAACAGAGCTTCGTTTCTTGAAGAATAGAATTGGTTTGGAGTTCACTTATTTCGAAAACAAGAATACAGATGGAATCATTGGACTTAGGATTTCTCCTGCATCAGGAGCTGTTGTATCCATTGAGAATACAGGAAAAACATCCTCTAAAGGGATAGAGGCAGGACTGAAAGTCACACCTATCAAAATGAAGGATTTCAACTGGGAAGTTAATTTTAATTTTAGTAGAATCCGCTCATTGGTGGAAGAAACACATCCTAAGACAGATAGAATATATATGGGAGGTTTCTCTGGAAACCCTGCTATCTATGCTGTAAAAGGTGAAAGATATGGTTCTATCGTTGGTAGCGCCTACATGAGAGATGCGAATGGAAATATTTTGGTGGGAAATAATGGTAAACCAATGACTCAGAGTGGTCAAGTTCTAGGACATGTGGAGCCAGACTGGACAGGGAGTGTAGGAACAACCTTTAAATATAAAGGGGTGTATCTTACAGCACAACTGGATATTAGACAAGGAGGATATTTGTTTAATGGAACAGAGCAATTGTTAGATGTATATGGCGTATCTGCAAAGACACTAGAGAGGGAAAAAGGAACAATAGTTTTCCCTGGGGTAACATCTGCAGGAACACCTAATACAACTCCTATTCTAGTAGATAATGAGTACTATGATGCACTCCCGACAGAGGCCTATGTGTATAAAAATGACTGGGTGAAACTTCGTGAAATCAGCTTGGGATATAGTTTCCGTCCAGCAGGATTTGATTTCATAAGAAGTATAGATGTAGGTGTATTTGGTAGAAATCTTTTCCTATGGACAAAGGTACCTCATATAGACCCAGAATCAAGTTCTTTCGGGACAGGGAATGCACAGGGGGTTTCTCGTTTTGCATTCCCATCAACAAGAAGTTTTGGTGTTAATTTAAAAGTTCAATTCTAAAAACTAAGAAAAATGAAAAAAATCAGAAATAATATATCTAAATATGCTGTTCTTTTAGCTTTGACAGCGACTCCTTTGGTAGTTACTTCTTGTAGACAGGAGTTGGATATTAATGTAGATCCTAATAACCCTTCACAAGCATCTTTGTCAGGACTTCTTAGTGCCTCGCAGGTTGGTTTTGCCTTTGCTCTTGGTGGTGAGGGGACTAGAATGCCAGCAAGTATCGTTCAGCATTATGCAGGGCATAGGGCACAGCCACTTAACTATGCTCGATATAATATAACCTCATCCGCTACAGATGGAACTTGGACTGCTCTTTATAATGCGTTAATGGATATCAAGGAACTGGAAAATAAAGCTGCTGCTTCTGGAAGTCAGGCATATGTAGGAGTTTCTAAGCTTCTTCAGGCTCATGCATTTAGTGTAATTACAGATATGTTTGGGGATATTCCTTTTTCTGAGGCTTTACAGGGAAGAGCTAATATTACTCCTGCTTATGATAGACAGGAAAATATCTATCCAGCTCTTATTACCATGATAGATGAGGGGTTAGCTGCTCTCTCAGCAGGGACAGAAACTATTTCTGGAGATATAGTCTATGGAGGGGATGTGGCAAAATGGAAAAAATATGGAAATTCGTTAAAACTACGATTACTAAACCATTTAAGCCGCAGACAGCCCAATGCAGCAGCGAATTTCTTGGCATCCAATCCTAGTCTTATAGACACTAGTGTGGATGATGCAAAGGTTGCTTTTGGTTCTGTGGCATCTAATGCTAATCCTATCTATCAGTTTGATGTCCTTTCTGGGAGAAAAGACCAAGCGGTAGCCAGCACTATTGTAGATAAGATGAAAGCCTTGTCAGACCCTAGAGTAAGTGTTTATTTTGAGCCTATTGTTAAGAATGATAATGGACTTAAAGGGCAGTATTTTGGTAATACACCAGGGGGGAGCTTAGGAGATACAGGACAAAGCAGATATTCCCGTGTAGGAAGCGCTTATGCATCTATAAAAGCTCCTGTGGTTCTGATGAGTGCAGCAGAGGTTAATTTCATCAAAGCAGAAGTGTATCACAGAGCATCTGATTCAAGAGCACAAGCGGCGTATCAAGCAGCGATTACACAGGATTTCGCAGCATTAGGTTTATCTTCTTCTGCAGCGGCATATTTAGCAAATGCGAATGTGGCTTATAATGGGACTTTACAGAGAATCATGGAGCAAAAATGGATTACCATGTTCCAGGCATCTTATGAGTCTTGGGTAGATTGGAGAAGAACAGGCTATCCTGCCCTCACGCCAGCAGCGAACAATGTTACTTCTAATGTAATCCCGAGAAACCTGCCATATCCAGATGTGGAAATCAATTCAAACCGTGCCAACTTAGTAGCAGGCCCAGGGATTCCGATTCCATACACAGGGCTGAGCAACAGAGTTTGGTGGGATAACTAATAACCTCTTCATTTTTAACTAATTTTTTATAAAGGAAGTCTCTTTTTCAGGGATTTCCTTTATATTTTTTATCTTTGCAATTATTTTATTTATTATGGTTAGAGAGATTTTACTTGAAAAAATACAGAAAGTTTTAGCGGAGAGTTTTGGTTTGGCGGATTTCGTTCCTGAAATTCAGCAGACAAAACCTGATTTTGAAGGAGATTTTACGGTCGTGACATTTCCTTTGGTTAAAGTTTTGAAGAAAAGTCCAGATATCATCGCGACAGAGCTTGGCGACAAGATACTTTCGGAGGTGGATTTTGTAGAAAATTATAACATTGTGAAAGGTTTTCTTAACCTGAAATTAAAGGACAATGTTTTCCTGCAAAGTTTTAAAAATCTTTCCGAAAATTTAGAGAAAATCACGCCTAAGAATGAAACCATTATGGTGGAATATTCTTCGCCGAATACCAACAAGCCTTTGCATTTGGGACACATTAGAAATAATCTTTTAGGTTTTTCTATCGCTAATATTTTGAAAGAAGAGGGCTATAATGTTATCAAAACCCAAATCATCAACGATAGAGGAATCCACATTTGTAAATCTATGCTGGCGTGGGAAAAATTCGGGAATGGAGCAACGCCGGAATCTACACAAACCAAAGGCGATAAATTGGTAGGAAACTACTATGTGGAATTTGATAAACATTACAAAGCAGAAATAGCCCAGCTCAAAGAACAAGGCATGGATGAAGAAACGGCTAAAAAACAAGCGCCGTCTATTTTAGAGGCTCAAAAAATGCTGTTGGACTGGGAAAATGGCGATGAAAAAGTAAGAAACCTTTGGGAAAAAATGAACGCTTGGGTTTATGCAGGATTTGCGGAAACTTATAAACGCCTTGGAGTAGATTTTGACCAAGTTCAATACGAAAGCCAAACTTACCTTTTGGGTAAAGATTTGATAAAAGAAGGTCTGGACAAAGGCGTTTTCTTCACCAAAGAAGATGGCTCTGTATGGTGCGACCTTACTGATGAAGGATTGGATGAAAAACTTCTTCTTCGTGGAGATGGTACTTCTGTCTATATCACGCAGGATTTGGGAACTGCTGTGGGGCGTTTCGCGGATAATGATATACAGAGACTTATCTACACAGTGGGAAATGAGCAGGATTATCATTTTCAGGTTTTGTTTAAAATCCTTAAAAAACTGGGCTACAGCTGGGCGGAACATCTTTACCATCTTTCCTACGGAATGGTGGAACTTCCTAACGGAAAGATGAAATCTCGTGAAGGAACGGTGGTAGATGCCGATGACCTGATGCAGGAAATGTATCTTACGGCGAAAGAAAAAGCGCAGGAACTTGGAAAACTGGAAGCACTGAGTGAAGAGGAAAAAGAAAAATCTTATGAAATCGTAGGTCTTGGAGCGTTGAAATATTTTATGCTAAAAGTAGATCCGAAGAAAAAAATGCTTTTCAATCCAGAGGAAAGTGTGGATTTTAATGGAAATACAGGGCCTTTCATTCAGTATGCTTACGCCAGAATTCAGTCTTTGCTGAAAAGAGCGGAAGGAACGGATTTCAATTTCTCTGAAAACATCGCCCTTAGTGAGAATGAGAAAGAACTTATCATTGCTCTGAGCGAATACAAGGAAACTGTAAGCAAAGCGGCGGCGGCACTCAGCCCTGCTCATTTGGCTAATTATGTTTATGAAGTGGTGAAACTCTACAATGCTTTTTACCAAAACAATCCGATTTTGAACAACGAAAACGAAGATGTGAAGAAATTCCGACTATATCTGTCACAGCTCACAGGCGTGGTGATTAGAAAGTCTTTACATCTGCTCGGAATAGGTGTAGTGGATAGAATGTAAATGAAATTATGAAAAAAAGTATAATTTTCTTTGTAATGTTTATTCTTTCTTCATGTGGAGGAATAAACAAACTGAAGGTAAAAGACATAAATACCGAAAATTCTGATATTAGTGGAGTTTATGAAAACATAAAACAAAAAGGCAATATTCTTAAACTTTTAGATAGAAAATTATCAAAAGATACTCTTACACTTGATAAAATGGAAGGGTATGATAAATTTTCTATTTTGGTGAAAGATGATAAGAATCTGCAGATAGAGATTATACGAAATGATAATTCTAAAATTACAAGACAGTATAAGTATAGAAAAAAGAATAATATATATCTTCTAAAAAACCAAAATGTAAAACCAGATCTTATTCCTTATGTATTAGGAGTTTTTAATGTTAAAAAACTTCATTTGTATAAAAATCAGGATAATGGTTTGGGTATTGTAGAATCTACATCACGAAGAGGGGCTGTATTTCTTTTGTTATATTTTACATGGACAAAGAGTTATTATGAATATTACACATATCAAAAGTTAGAGTAATTTATAAATAAGTAAAAAAATAAAAATCCCTCATTTAGGAGGGATTTTTTGTTGAGGTTTTATATTATTTTATCAGCTTTTTAAGATAATCGCCGTAACCGCTTTTTCCGTATTTTTCGGCAGATTTCAGGAGCTGTTCTTTGTTGATAAATCCTTTTTTGTAGGCAATCTCTTCAATGCAGGAGATTTTCACGCCTTGTCTTTTTTCAAGAACTTTTACGAATTCAGACGCCTCGTGAAGGGAATCAAAAGTTCCTGTATCCAGCCAAGCTGTTCCTCGGCTCATCACACCTACTTCTAATTGACCTTTTTCAAGATAAATTTTATTGATATCGGTAATTTCTAATTCTCCTCTCGCCGAAGGTTTTAGGTTTTTAGCATATTCCACTACGGAATTGTCATAGAAATAAAGACCAGGCACGGCGTAGTTGGACTTCGGCACGGCAGGTTTTTCTTCTATGGAAACGGCTTTTTGGTTTTCATCAAACTCTACCACACCATATCTTTCAGGGTCGGAAACAGGGTAGGCAAATACGCAGCCGCCTTTCACTTGGGTTTTGCTTTCCAGCAGCTGAGGAAGACCAGAGCCGTAGAAAATATTATCGCCCAAAACCAGTGCTACAGAATCCGTTCCGATGAACTCCTCTCCTAAAATAAACGCCTGAGCTAGCCCATCTGGAGAAGGCTGAACTTTGTATTCAAACTTGCACCCGATTTGTGAGCCGTCTCCCAATAGTTTTTTGAAAGCTTCTTGGTCGTGCGGCGTAGTGATGATGAGTATCTCTCTGATTCCTGCCAATAGAAGGGTAGAAATAGGGAAATAAATCATAGGCTTGTCATATACAGGCATTAATTGCTTACTTACTGCGATGGTGAGCGGGTAGAGCCTTGTCCCAGAACCTCCCGCGAGAATTATTCCTTTCATTGTATTTTATTATTTTAGAAACTTGTTATAATCATTTTTATTTTTCACTAAATGTAAAGAATTGTTAGTATAATCAAAGACATAAAAAGGAAAATTTATATTCTTTTTACCTAAGATAAATCCTGTTTCGGTTTCTTTGATTTCTGTACGAGGTCTATTGTTTAGTTTTTTCCCAAAAATAGAATATAAATAGGTGTCTTTGGTGCTGATAGTGTATACATTCCACCCATTTAGAGTAGCTTTTGGAGCATAGATACTTAGCATAGATACCACTTCATAAGGATCTTCTATAGTAGCTTCATCAGTGATGAGTTTATCATAATTTGTTTTATTTTCTATGATGATAATTTTTTCATCTTTTATATTTTTGGGAAGATGAGAGACTAAACTTTTGATGAGGTTTTTATTATAATTGCGAGCGTATATCCAAGAGTTTTTTTCAGAGATGACGCAAATGAAATTAGTAGATAAAAATAAAAATAATATAATTTTTAGAAAATTTTGATAACTTTTCTTTTTTGTAAAAGCCAAACCGTTGTAAATCAAATATCCTAAAAGTAAGGAAGAAGAAATTTTGACCCAAAGTAAAATTCTGTTCTCAAAACTAAATGAGGTAACTGGATATTGAGAAATAAAGAAAACGATGATTGTCATTAAAAAAGCACTCAAAAACACTAAGAAATAGCGTTTTGGGATGGTTTTATCAAATTTACAGAAAATGGATACCATTCCAGAAATAACCAGCCCGAGAGCTAACAAAATATAATCAACCCAAGAATAATCAGCAATAGCTAAGATGCTTTGCTTGGCAATATATGCAAAGTCAAGGATGAATAATTTGAAAAAAGAAAAAATTAATATAAAGCTGCTTGAAAGACTAAAAGTAACCTTAGATGCGGCATAATCGAAATGTTCGGGATAGATGATTTTTACTAAGAAAAACTTATAAAATGCAGCGATGAATAGACCCAAACCTATAGAAAGAGATAGTTTCAGGAGTATTTTTTCTCTGTTCGTAATTACTAAAATAAATATGGATAAAGGAATCAAAAATAAATGCAACTCTTGGAATAGCAGTGAAATTCCTAATAATATTCCAGATATCAAATGATAAACCAAATTATCTTTTGATGATAGGCATAATATACTTTGGAAATACCATATGTATATCAAATAAGCCCCACACATCACAAAAGAGAATAAATTAGATGAGGATAAAGGAAATACAGTGACTAATATACATGCTAATAGTGTAAAAGCGCTATATTCACTAAAAAACTTATCTAAAATTAGTTTTAGCAGCCATGCCGCGATGGGAAATAGAAAATTATGAATGAAAAACAAAGGTGTCCAAAATCCCCCTAAATAAGTTGCGAATGTTATCACAATAGGAGAAATTGGGCGTGTGTGTCTGTTAGGGTCGGAGGTGTATAGGTTATAAACTTCTGATATACTGTATTTTTCATCTTTATATTGGTGTAATATTTCTAAATGATTCAGGTCATCAGATAGCACAGCATTATCCCCAAGTAAGACAAATGCCCCTTGTAATAAGATAAAAAATAACGCAGTTAATAAAAAAATAGTTTTTTCTATTCTCATAATTCTTTTATCGTGTTGATGATGTATTCCACCTGTTCATTGGTAAGCTCGTAGAACAGAGGAAGCCTCACAAGACAATCAGAAAACATATCTGAGTTTGGCAGCTCACTTTTTCGGGTAGAATATTTTTCATAATAAGAACTCTTATGCAGAGAAAGATAATGGAAAACGGATAGAATTCCTTTGTCTTTCAGATGTTGGATGAATCTCGTTCTGTCATCTACATTATCACAAACCAAATAAAACATATGGGCGTTGTTAGTCGCATATTCTGGAACGAGAGGAAGTTTTGGTTTTTTAATAGAAACAGGTTCAAAGCTAGAAAGTCCTTCATAATAACGATTCCAGATTTTGATTCTTTTATCCTGAATGTCTTTCATGTTTTCTATCTGAGCCCAAAGAAAAGCAGAGATAATTTCGCTCGGTAGGAAAGAAGATCCTATGTCTACCCAGCTGTACTTATCCACTTCGCCTCTGAAAAACTGCGAACGGTTTGTTCCTTTTTCCCAAATGATTTCAGCTCTTTGGATAAAGCGGTCATCGTTGATACAGAGCATACCGCCTTCGCCTGAAATAATATTTTTGGTTTCATGAAACGAGAAAGCAGAAAGATGCCCAATGCTTCCCAGTGCTTTTCTTGTTCCATTTTTGGAAATATAGTAGCTGTCGATGGCTTGTGCGGCATCTTCTATTACGATGATTCCGTGCTTGTTAGCTATGGACATTATTTTATCCATATCACAGGCTACACCAGCATAATGAACCACCACGATTGCTTTGGTTTTTTCTGTGATTAAAGCCTCTATTTGGTCAGCATCTATATTAGGATTGTCAGAATAAGAATCTGCAAAAACGATATCTGCACCTTGTCTTACAAAGGCTAGTGCAGTGGATACGAAAGTAAAACTAGGAACGATGACCTCGTCACCTACCTTGATATCTGCTAAAATAGCAGCCATCTCCAATGCATCTGTGCAGGAAGTGGTAAGCAGTGTTTTTTTGAAACCAAATTCTTTCTCGAAGAATTCTTGACATTTTTTAGTGAAGAGTCCATTTCCAGAGATTTTCCCTGATTTTACGGCATCTTCTATATATTGCATTTCTTTACCAGTAAGGTAAGGCTTGTTGAATGGTATCATAAGCTATAGTATAAAAATTTTATATCATTAAAGATTATTGGAATTATTGCAATTATAATTATTAATAACAATTTATTATTACTAAGTTTTAAGTATCGGCAACCTGTCAAAACGGAGATAAAAAGCATCATTTCTATTCCTGAAAGCCAGCGTGTTTCTACATGAGAATAAGCCACAAAACAAAATATAAAACAAAAGTATAAAAAAGGCAGCAAAAAGAAGTTTTTTCTAAACAAAAATATTAAAGGAATGAGTATAAAACCACCTATTGTCTTAAAATAGAATTTGAAAAGAAAAAGCAAATTAAACAAAGTCATTTTTATGAGTTGCACAGGATGGTTGAAGGCAACATCAAGAAAACTTTTTGGTAAGCTGTTTTCTCCATTTTGTTTTAGATATTCTCTTACATCATCAAAGGTATTAGCCCTCCAGATAGACCATGGTCTGATATTAAAAATACCAGTGCTTTTTTCTATTTCTGTGATAGCTAAATGGTTTTTCTGAATCCAATTAACATCTTCTGGGTTTTTGTTGTAAAAACTAAGACCATTCCCAGCTATGATAGAAGGAAAATGGATAATAAGTATAGTGAAAACGAGAGGAATAACGAAATAGATTAGGTTTTTCACTTTTGCATTAGAATAGTATATCATGTATAAAATGAAAGGAAAAAACAGAATGGCTATTTCACGAGTACCAAGACATAATCCGAGTATAAAACCTATGATAGAGAAATAATAATGTTTAGGCGACTCAATATTTTTAATGGAAAAGTATATGATGATAAGGTATAACAATCCCATAAACGAATCATCATTGGCTAAAATATTAATGAATTTTTGGCTGATGATATAAAAAATGTAAATACTACAAAGGAAGTAGGTGAAAAAGATGCTAATATCCAGCCTAATAGATATTTTATATAGTAAATATACACCTAAAATAATGGTCAAAATAATACACAAACTATTGAATATGATAAAAGTCTCCTTAACATCTCCAACAAGTAAATAAATAGGATAAAGAGCAAAATTATACATTACAGAAGTCCCTTTTTCTATTTCAAAATATGCTCCATTGGAAATAAATCTTTGGAATAGTTCCATATACAGATCTCCATCTGTGATGGCGCTCCAGTCTTTATTTAAAAAGAGAAAAGCACAGATTCCTATTTTTAGTAATAGAAAAGGAACAAGCACAAAATAGAAATTTATAGTTTTCATCTTAGTTTATATAAAAATTATAATCTTGAATATTTTTTTTCTTTAAGCATCAAAAATTTTTTCTCTATATAATTATATGAAAAATAACTGATGAAAAGAGTGATTACGATAGTTAAAATATACTGCATAACAAGTAGAAAAATCATTGCTCCTCCACTATTTACAGGGAATATAAGTGTTTTTAAATATTCTAAAACAGGAAAAACTAAAAACATAATAAAAGGGTGATACATATATATTCCGTAAGATATTTTTCCCATTTCATCAAAAATCTTTGAACGAAAATAAAAATGATTATTAACCGTCAAAATAATAAAAGACAAGAAAAATATACTGATAACAAAAGACTGCGTATATTTATCAAAAACAGAAAAAAATGATAGGATAAGGATGATGAGTAAATTGATAATATAGAAAATCTTTTTATCTATGATGGGACTGATTTTTTTGAAATAAGACGAATTAATAAACAGCCCGCCAATACAGCCTATGAATAAATATTCATATCTAAAAACAGCAAAAAAATCTACTTTCAAGAAAAAATTTAAAATAAAAATCAGAATTATACTAGACAACAGCCATAAATAAGGCCTACTTTTAAAAACAAACAATAATAAAACAGGCCAAAATAAATAAAATTGTTCCTCAATAGATACAGACCATGTCTGAGAGCCGCCTACTAATATGATGCCTTCGGAAAGCCCATAATTAGATAAAAATCCTAAATAAGACCAAAAAGTTTTTGGTGAACCATAATCTGTAGTGAGAACCGTTTTGTAATAGGTGTTTGGGAAAGTTTCAAATAAGCCGAAATAAGCCGAAATAAAAGGAATAACGAACAAAGAAAGCCCTATGATAATATAGTATAAAGGCCAGATTCTAAGAACCCGTCTCATATAGAATTTTTGAAAATCAAAAACCCCAAATTTCTTTTTTTCTCGAACGATTAGATGTGTGATTAGAAAACCACTCAGTACGAAGAAAAAATATACAGAATGCTTCCCCAAAGACTGGATGAAATGATGAAAATGTGTATTATTTGCAAGGGAATATGTGTCGTTTAGTGATGCGTTTCTATCATCATATTTTAGTAGCTCTATATGATGAACCAAAACTCCTAATGCTGCAACAGCCCGAAGTTCATTTAGCCCTTTTAGAAAGATATTGTCGTTTTTCATCATCTTACAAATCTTGCAGGATTTCCTACATATAGTCCTTTTTCTTCGATGTTTTTTATCACAACTGTCCCGCCTCCTGTTCTTGTTCCTTCAGTGATGGATATATTGTCTATTATTATAGAATTTATGCCTATTATACATTGTTCCTTTATATCCACAAATCCTGCTATGGAGACACATGGAGAGATAAAGGAGTGAGTTCCCACTGTCGTGTCATGAGCAATGCTGCTCGAAATGTTAATCAAAACATTATTTCCTATTTTTACATTTTGGTCAATTACGCATCTTGGATAGATGACCGTTCCAGCTCCTATTTCAGCGGAAGGATCTACATAGCATGAGGAATGAATAAAGCTATAAAAAGGGATGTTATTCTGATATTTTTCGAACAGCATCTTTCTGGTAATCATATGGTTATATCCTACGCCTATCAGCAGTTCATCAAAATTATTCTTAGAATATTCGTCTAGAATATCATTAGTTCCGCCAATAACCGAAATAGAGTCGATGATAGTCCCTTTTGGTTGGAAATCATCAAAAAAAGCAACCACTTTATCCTCTGTATCCGTGTGTATATGGTGGGCAATCTGCTGTCCCAAGTGTGCAGAACCTATTATTGCGATTCGTTTCAATTTAGATTAAATATTTTTGCTTATGTAATTTTTTGCTTCTGTCCCAGTATTAAATATTAGATCCAATATAGAGACATTGGGTATAAAATCTCCATTAATTTGTTCATATTCAGGATATCCACTATAATCCATCCATTCTACATCTATTCCATTTAGTTTGAATAAACTCTCATCTATATAAGATTTAGCAGCAGGTCCAGATAAATATACTTTACTTCCAAGTTGTTTACAGATATTGAGAAGTTTTTCATTTTTACCTTCAATCAATTCAAAATCAGAATCTCTTTTTATTTCTGTCTTTATTTCCAGAAAACCACATATTTCTCGAATTAAATACTCATTAATGTCAGTTAGCCTATCCATTTCCCCTGCTTTATTATATAGCTGTTCTATCCAAGGAAAAACCTCTTTAAAGTATTTGGACTTAGCATACGACATTTGTAAGGTTCTAAGATGTTTTATATACCAATTTTTATGTTTTTCACTAATAAAAGTATTGTCAATTGATTGAAGGAGGGAGTTGCTTTGTACAGGTATTGTAAGCCATTGTTGACCCTGATTTGTTTTTATGATATTACGATTTCTCCAGTCATTTTTTGTGTATTGGACATGATCATATAAAACAAAAGTATCAACACTTTTAATCATATCAAAATACCCTCTCCATGGAATATAATTTGATTGTAAAATAGCTGTTTTCATATTTTTGAATTTAATTACACTTCTTCATCAATGATAAATGTAGGTCGGCCTTTTGCTTGGTCAAAAGTTTTTCCTAAATATACTCCTACAATGCCTATACCGCTGATGATAATTCCTGATAAAAACCAAATGGATAATATCAGTGAACTAAAACCTGGCTGTGCTATTTTCCCTGTAAGAGCCAGATATAAATAGTATATTCCTACAATGAAAGACAAAACAGATATACTTAATCCAAAGTTTATAAACAACCTAAGCGGCTTATCCGAAAAAGATATAATAACATTGAATGCCTGTTTAAAAAGCCTTCCCACGCTATATGTAGATTTTCCTTCCTCACGTTCGCCATGTTCTATCGGAATGGAAATACTGTTAAACCCAATCCAGTTAATAAATAACGAAAAGAATTTAACATAGTCTTTCATATCTAGGATGGACTTGATGGTCTTTTGGTGATAAATCCCAAAATTCGCTACATTATTATCAAAATTCGCTCCCGATAGGTAATTAAACACCTTGTAGAACAATCTGGATGTTAATTTCTTTAGGAATTTGTCTTTTCGGTTTTCTCTCTGTCCTAGGACAATATCATATCCTTCCAATGCTTTTTTGTAGAGTTTGGCTATTTCTTTCGGCTGGTCCTGCATATCGCAGTCCATTACTACCACCCAGTCACCTTTTGTTTTTGTAAGTCCAGCAAAAATAGCACTATGTTGACCAAAATTTCTGCTCAGCCGAATGCTTTTTATCTTAGGATTTTGGCTGGAAAGCACCTTCATTACTTCCCAAGAGTTGTCAGGACTTCGGTCATCTACCAATATGATTTCGTAGTCCTCGCCGATTCTCTCCATTACTAAATTAATTTCAGAAACGAGAATCGGAAGGATTTTTTCAGCTCGGTAAACAGGACTTACAATAGAAATCATTAGTTATACTGTTTTTCGTAGTATTTTTGGTATTCTCCGCTGGTTACATGCTCCAGCCAATCTTTATTGCTCAGGAACCAATCGATGGTTTTAGCTAAACCTTCTTCAAAAGTTACAGAAGGCTTCCATCCTAAATCTTTATTCAGCTTTGTAGCATCTATAGCATAGCGTTTGTCATGCCCTGGGCGGTCTTTCACAAAAGTGATTAGTTTCTCTGAATATCCAGCAGGATTTCCAAGTTTTGCATCCATTTGTTTAATCAATTCTTTGATTAAATCAATATTCTGCCATTCATTAAATCCACCGATGTTGTATGTTTCGCCTGTTTTCGCTTCGTGGAAAATTTGGAAAATAGCACGGGCGTGGTCTATCACGAACAGCCAGTCACGGGTATATTTTCCATCACCATAGATTGGCAGCGGTTTTTCGTTGAGAATATTAGAAATACAAAGCGGAATCAGTTTCTCTGGGAAATGATTTGGACCATAGTTGTTAGAACAGTTGGAAACAATGTAAGGAAGTCCATAAGTGTTTCCGTAAGCTCTTACCAAATGGTCGCTAGCAGCTTTACTCGCAGAATACGGAGATTTTGGGTCGTAAGGCGTTTCCTCAGTGAAAAATCCTGTCTCTCCCAAAGCACCATAGACTTCATCTGTAGAAACATGGTAGAAAAGATTTTTTCTCGGTTCGTTAGGAAATCTTCCGTGTGTGTGCTCTGGATTCAGTGTCCAAAACTCTTTACAAAGATTAAGAAGATTAGCAGTCCCCATTACATTAGTATTGATGAAAGCATTTGGGTCTGTGATACTTCTATCCACATGGCTTTCCGCAGCGAGATGTATCACCGCGTCTGGATTATGTTTTTCAAAAACTTTTTTTAGTTCTTCAGGTTTTGTAATGTCTGCTTTTTCAAAGATATAGTTTGGTTCGTTTTCTATATCTTTCAGATTTTCAAGGTTTCCTGCGTAGGTAAGAGCATCTAGGTTGATGATTTTCGTTTGCGGGAGATTTTTCACAAACTCACGAACAACATGAGAACCGATAAATCCTGCTCCGCCAGTGATAATGATAGATTTCATAATTTTATAGTTCTAATTTTAAAGAATTTCCATCCAAATAAACTGCTTTGGATTCCGTAATTTTTATTTTTTGTTCCTCAGAAAAACCGATGGTTTCTCCATTTTTTAGAGTAACATCATAAGCTAAAATATAGTTGAGTACAGGAAGGATAAAGTCATGCAAATCACTTCGTGACATTCGGCTGTCAATGATTTCTATTTCCTTTTTTCCGAATTCTTTCATTCCAAAAGTATAAAGGCTGTTTTTCCCTTCTTCTGAGCCGACAAGTCCGATGTAAATCCACAGAATCACAGGTAGATTTCCTTCTAATAAAAAGTCTGCAAAATCAATGTACAAACCTTTCGGAAGAAGCAGAGTCTGGCTTCCTTGATAAATACCTATCGCATCAGGAGAAGTTCTGAGGATAGAAGCATTAATCATCGTCATCAAAGAAAATTTCTCAACCTGACTTTTTGTTTTGTCTAAAATAGAGACAATGGCGTGACTGTCATGCTCTGAAACTTCTTTTTCCACATTATTCCAAAGGTAAGAATACCCAAATATTGATTCTAAATCTTCGCTTGGAATAGGTGCTGGCATTTTTGCAATGGCTGCCATCATTCCATTGATAAAGAGCGTTGCTACTTCATCATCACCAGAGATTTCAGAAACTTCTAGTCCCCAGTGGGATTTTAAATCTTCTAAAACTTTATCCAGCGAATAGCTTCCTCCTTTGAACATTGGCATAGAAAGCGCTATGCTGTTATTCTCTTTTTCAGGTTTTGGAGTTTCCTTTGTCTCTTTTTTCTTGAAAAAATCAAAAAGTCCCATAATTTCAGTGTTTTTTATTTTATAGTTTTTCTACCAATAGATTTATAATAAAATCCTGTGTTTTCTATTTGGTCAATAGAGAACATATTTCTACCATCGAAAATGGCTTTGTTCTTCATCTTTTCTGCCATAAGTTGGAAGTTAGGATTTTTGAACTCGCTCCATTCTGTCGCTATCAGCAGGCAGTCAGCGTCTTCTAGGCAAGAATACATATCTTTGGTATATTCTATTTTATCGCCAAAGATTTTCTTTACATTTTCTTCTGCGATGGCATCATAAGCCGTTATTTTTGCTCCTTTTTCTAATAAAAGTGAAATGTTATCTAGAGATGAAGCCTCTCTGATATCGTCAGTATTGGCTTTAAAAGCAAGTCCCCACATCGCGATTTTCTTGTCTTTGATGTTTCCGCCAAAATATTTTTCAATTTCAGAAACGAGGATTACTTTTTGAGCCTTATTTACATTTTCAGTAGCGTTAAGGATTTGGAAATCAAAGTTTTCTTCTTTTCCTGATTTGATGAGAGCTTTCACATCTTTCGGAAAACAGCTTCCTCCGTAGCCTATTCCTGGGAAAAGGAAACGATGCCCGATTCTGTCATCACTTCCCATACCGAGCCTTACTTTGTCTACATCAGCTCCTACTTTTTCGCAGTAGTTTGCGATTTCGTTCATGAAAGTGATTTTCACAGCAAGGAACGAATTGGCTGCATATTTAGTTAGTTCCGAAGATTTTTCATCCATGAAAATGATAGGAACTCCTGTGTTTGTGAATGGCTGGTAGATTTGAGCAATGATATTTTTAGCCTTATCCGAACTAGAACCCACTACGATTCTGGCAGGATTCATAGAGTCTTCTACAGCGAATCCTTCGCGGAGAAATTCTGGATTAGAAACCACATCAAAAGGAATTTCTGTTTTCGCAGAAATAGTCTCTCTCACTCTGTCCGCTGTTCCTACTGGAACGGTTGATTTATTGACGATTACTTTGTAAGAAGTCATCAGCTGGCCGATGTTTTCAGAAACCTTCAAAACATAAGAAAGGTCTGCGCTTCCATCCTCACCAGGAGGTGTCGGCAAAGCGAGATAAATCACATCACACTGGTCTAATGCTTCTTTTAGTTGAGTAGTAAAAAACAGCCTGTTCGCCTGTATATTCCTTAAAAATATTTCTTCTAAACCAGGTTCGTAGATGGGAACGATTCCCTTCTTCATGTTTTCTACTTTTGTTTCATCTATGTCCACACAATAGACTGTGTTTCCTAGCTCAGCCAGAGTGGTTCCTGTAACCAGCCCTACATATCCTGTTCCTACAATTGCAATATTCATTTAGTATAAAAATCTTTTCAATCTACAAAGGTAATATTTTTTAGTGAAATAAAATCTTTTCAGCGATAATTTGCTATAAATGAATAATTTTCTTAAATTTGCACACAGATTTACGGGAATAATGATGGAAAGGCTTCAAAGGAAGGCCTTTTTTATATATCCTGAAATAACGCAGAAATATGGATTTTAAGACAAGGGTAGAAGAGCTGATACAGGCATTTTTAGAGGAAAGAAAAGATATTTATTTGGTTGATTTGAAGATATCTGCGGGAAATGATGTGGTGGTTATTTTGGATGGAGATGAGTCGCTTTCTATTCAGGATTGTTTAGATGCTAGCAGGGCAATAGAGTTTAATCTGGATAGGGAAGAAGTAGATTTTTCTCTTCAAGTGATGAGTGCAGGACTGAGCGAGCCTCTCAAATTACCAAGACAATACAAGAAGAATGTGGGAAGGCAGCTTGAAGTTACCACAGAGGAAGGAGAAGTGATTAAGGGAGAACTGCTGGAAGCCGATGAAGGAAAAATAGTTTTGATGCTGAGGTATAGAAGACCAAAACTCGTAGGAAAAGGAAAAGAAGATGTGGAGGAACAAAGGGAAATCCCTTACCAAAGTATAAAGAGAGCAATGATAGTAATTAAGTTTTAAAAATTTTAGTCAAAGTAAAAAAATATGGATAATTTAGCATTAATCGAATCTTTTGGTGATTTTAAAGATGAAAAAGGGATCAGTAAGATAGATTTGATGGCGATTATAGAAGATTCGCTAAAAACCTTGCTGAAAAAAAGATACGATTCTGATGACCATTTTGATGTAATTGTAAACCCTGATAAGGGAGATTTTCAGATATTTTTGAATAAAAAAATCGTTGAAGACCAGATGTCAGAAGATGACGATTTGGAAATAGAAATCTCTGAAGCGAAAAAAATAGACCCTACATTCGAGGTGGGAGAGGAATTTACCCAAGAAATCCCATTGGCACAATTAGGGCGAAGAAATATCTTGACATTGAAACAAATTTTGGCAACAAAATTACAAGAGCATAATAATGCTGCAATGTATGAAATGTTCAAGGATAGAATAGGTGAAGTGATTGTAGGAGAAGTGCACCATATCCGTGGTAAGCAGGTTATCATCTTGGATGATGAAGGGAATGAATACATTTTACCAAAAGAAAACCAGATTCCGACGGATTTCTTCAAGAAAGGAGAAAGTGTTAGAGCGGTGATTGAAAAAGTTGATTTTAAAGGTTCTAAACCTCAGATTATCGTTTCAAGAACAGCACCTAAGTTCTTAGAAAAACTTTTAGAATTAGAAATTCCAGAAATATTGGATGGAACTATCATCTTGAAAAAAGCGGTAAGAATCCCAGGTGAAAAAGCGAAAATCGCTGTAGATGCCTTGGACGAAAGAATAGACCCTGTGGGCGCTTGTGTGGGCGTGAAAGGTTCTAGAATTCACGGTGTGGTGAGAGAGCTTAGAAATGAAAATATTGATGTAATCCAGTGGTCTAAAAACCCAGAAGTTTTGGTAAAAAGAGCCCTAGGAGGTGTGGAAATCAACAAGGTGGAAATCAATGAAGAAGACCACTATGCACTAGTATATGCTCCAGTGGAAGAAATTTCAAAAATCATCGGAAAACAAGGACAAAACATCAAATTGGCTTCTTGGCTTACAGATTATGAAATAGATGTATACAGAGAGAAACAAGAGGATGATGATGTAGAGCTGAAAGAGTTCGATGATGAAATCGAGCAGTGGATTATAGATGAATTTACAAAAGTAGGGCTGGATACAGCGAGAAGTGTCCTAGATAAGGATACTGATGTATTGCTAAACTTAGTAGATTTAGAAGAAGAGACAATAGAAGAGGTTAAAAAAATCTTGAGAGAAGAATTGGAATAAATCTTCTTTGTCTAAAATATAATAAAATAAACAAAAAAACAAAAGTATTCAGCTTTGGCTGAACAAAAAGTAAAAATATGCCAAAAATCAGATTAAATAAAGCAGCAAAGGAACTTAATATTTCCATTCCAAGGGCAGTAGAGTTTTTGCAGAGTAAAGGGTTTGAGATTGATAGCAATCCCAATGTGTTGTTGGAAGCAGAGGCTTTCTCCGCATTAGAGCAGGAATTTGCAGCTGATAAGAAGCAGAAAGAGGCTTCACAGGAGGTGGTGATTTCTAAAGTTCCAGAGGCGAAATTAGAAACAGAAGAACCAAAAGCTCCAGAAGTGATTAAGGCTCAAGCTCCTAAAACAAAGATTATAGGCAAAATAGATCTGGAGGCGAAGCCTAAAAAGGAAAAAGAAGCAGAAGCAGCTTCACCAAAAGAAGTTGTAAAAGAGGAAGTGGTAGCTCCTAAACCAGAAATTACAAAAGACAAAAAAACTGAACCTAAGGCTGAACCAAAACCAAAAACAGAGCCTAAGGCAGAGGCAAAACCTGTTTTAGATACTGAAGAATATTCTGAACCAGAGAAGATAGAAACAAAATATCAAAAACTGGACGGCCCAAAAATCCTTCAGACCGAAAAAATAGACTTGTCTCAGTTTGAAACTAAACCAAAACCTTCTGACAAGAAGAAACAAAGAAAAAGAATCCAGAAACCTGCTGGAGAGGATGCTAAACCAGCGAATAACAAAGCAGGAGTGGATAAAAAATTTGCTAAAGATAAGCCACAAGGAGGAAACCGCGATAAAGGAGGAAAAAAAGGAGGAAAGAGAGAACGCGTAATGCCTGTGGAGCTTACAGATGAGCAAGTAAAAAATCAAATCAAAGAAACTTTGGAAAAACTTACTAACAAAGGAGGTAAGTCCAAAGGAGCTAAATACAGAAAAGAAAAAAGAAATTTCCGTAGAGAGCAAGATGAGCTTCAGCAGGAGCTAGAAGCACAAGATAAAACTCTGAAAGTTACTGAGTTTATCACCGTGAACGAGCTTGCAGCTCTTATGGATGTGAGTCCTACGGAGGTTATCTCTGCATGTTTCTCACTTGGGGTAATGGTAACTATGAACCAAAGATTGGAAGCCGATATTCTGACACTAGTGGCAGATGAATTTGGGTATAAAATAGAATTCTCTGATGCTGATTTGGAAGACAACTCAGAAGAGGAAGCAGAAGACAGCGAAGAAGATTTATTACCAAGAGCACCTATCGTTACTGTAATGGGACATGTGGACCACGGTAAGACATCGTTGCTGGACTACATCAGAAAAACCAATGTTATTGCTGGTGAGTCAGGAGGGATTACCCAGCACATCGGTGCATACAGCGTTCAGCTGGAGAATGGCAGACACATTACTTTCCTAGATACACCTGGTCACGAGGCGTTTACAGCGATGAGAGCTAGGGGTGCGCAGGTAACGGATGTAGCGATTATCGTTATCGCTGCCGATGATGAGGTGATGCCACAGACCAAAGAGGCTATTTCCCACGCACAGGCGGCAGGTGTGCCTATGATTATTGCATTAAACAAAGTGGATAAACCTAATGCCAATCCAGATAAAATCCGTGAGCAGCTTTCAGGATTGAACATCTTGGTGGAAGAATGGGGAGGAAATGTACAGGCTCAGGAGATTTCAGCTAAATTTGGTAATAATGTAGATTTACTTTTAGAAAAAGTTCTCCTTCAAGCTGATTTATTGGATTTAAAAGCTAATCCTAATAAACCTGCATCAGGAGTAGTGATAGAGGCATCTTTGGATAAAGGAAGAGGTTATGTTTCTACACTTTTGGTTCAGGCAGGAACACTCAAAGTAGGAGATTATGTCCTTGCTGGTAAAAACCATGGTAAAGTAAAAGCCATGCTGGATGAAAGAGGGCATAACCTTCAAAAAGTAGGACCTTCTACACCAGTGACAATCTTAGGACTAGATGGAGCGCCTACGGCAGGGGATAAATTTAAGGTTTATGAAGATGAAAGAGAAGCTAAATCTATTGCAAATAAGAGAGAACAGCTCCAAAGAGAGCAGACAATAAGAACGAAGAAACATTTGACTCTGGACGAAATCGGACGAAGAATAGCCCTTGGAGATTTCAAAGAGCTGAACATTATCCTAAAAGGGGATGTGGATGGTTCTGTGGAAGCCCTTACGGATATGCTTCAGAGATTATCAACAGAGGAAATCCAAATCAATATCCTTCACAAAGGTGTAGGACAGATTACAGAGAGCGATATCTTGCTTGCGACTGCTTCGGATGCTATCGTTATCGGATTTAATGTAAGAGCTGGAGCAAATGCAAAAGACCTTGCAGAGAAAGAAGAGATAGAAATCAGAACTTACTCCGTAATCTACGATGCCATAGATGATGTGAAAGAAGCTATGGAAGGAATGCTTTCGCCAGAGATTAGAGAACAAGTGGTGGGTAATGTAGAAATCCGTGAAGTGTTCAAAATCTCTAAAGTGGGAAGTATCGCAGGATGTATGGTGCTTTCTGGTAAAGTGACAAGAAACTCCAAAGTTCGTCTATTGAGAGACGGAATCGTGAAATACGATGGCGAGCTAGAAAGCCTTAAACGCTACAAGGATGATGTAAAAGAAGTAACTAAAGGCTATGAATGTGGTCTTAACCTAAAAGGCTATAATGATATAGAAGTAGGTGACCTTCTTGAAATCTATGAAGAAGTAGCGATTAAGAAAAAACTGAAATAAATTTTATTAGATTAGTAGAAAAAACTTTGGCAAGACTCTTTTGTCAAAGTTTTTTCATTTATGGATGGATTTAGTTATTTTTGCTAAAAAATAAAATCGTGGATGTTTCTATTTCCATCATCGTTGCTATTTATAACCGCAGGGACGAACTCACAGAACTGCTGGACTCGCTTCTTGTCCAAGAGGATAAGGATTTTGAAATAGTCATAGTAGATGACGGCTCTTCCGTGGAGCTGCTTCCTGTGGTGGATTTGTATCAAGGGAAACTAAACATTCAGTATTTCAAAAAACAAAATTCAGGGCCAGGGCTCAGCCGAAATTTCGGGGCGGAACGCGCTAAAAACAGCTGGCTGGTTTTCTTGGATAGCGATGTAGTTGTCCCAAGGGATTACATTAAAAACATTAAAAATAATCTTCAAACCCAACCAACCGATGCTTTTGGTGGAGCGGATAAAGCTGATGAAAATTTCTCCAATCTACAAAAGGCAATTTCCTATTCTATGACTTCGGTTTTTACAACGGGTGGAATTCGTGGAAGCAAGAAAGCAGTCAGTAAATTTCAGCCCAGAAGTTTCAACATGGGAGTGAATAAGGTGGTATTTTCAGCGGTGGGAGGTTTCTCGGATATGAGAATCGGCGAAGACCCAGACCTTTCTATGAGGCTTTGGGAAAATGGCTACAGCACTTGTTTTTACGAAAATATCGCCGTCTATCACAAACGAAGAACGAGCCTGAAAAAATTCTCAAAACAAGTATATCAGTTTGGTGTTGCTAGACCTATTCTTAACCAGCGGCACCCTCAATACACGAAGCCTACTTTTTGGTTTCCATCCTTTTTTTTGTTAGGGTTTTTAGGGAGCCTGTTGCTTGGTTTTTGGACAAAAATACCACTTTTGCTGTATGCTTTTTACACTTTTTTGATATTCGTACATTCATTATTTAAGATGAAAAGCCTGCCGATTTCGGTGCTGACCATTGTCACCACTTATGTCCAGATGTTTTCATACGGATGGGGATTTCTTAATTCTTGGGTAAAACTAAACATCCTAAACCAAACGCCTAAAAAGGCTTTCCCTACGCATTTTTATTAAAGGGAAGATTTAGTTTTTATTGATTTTTATTTCTTTGTCAAAGATATTTACGCCGCCTTTAACGCCAAAATCCAGCGTAGTAACGGGGTAGGCTAGACAAATCCCTTCCTTGTCAAAGCGTTTCTTTATTCGTATGATGGCTTCGTTCATCGCTTCGTAGAAGTCATCATTGGTCTCAAATTTTATCCAAAACCGAAGTACAAAATCAAGTGTAGAATTTCCTATATCTGTAAAATATAAATCTACTTTTTCATCAGGAAGCAGAGTTTTTATTTTCTTGATTTCATCAAGAGTGGCAGCCTGCACAAACTCCAAATCATCTCCAAAAGAAACGCCTGTTTTTAGAATGATTCTCCTTTTTTTCAAAGTTGAATAATTGGTAAATGTTCCGCTGTAAATAATTTGATTTGGGATAAAAACATCCTGCCCAGGAATGGTTCTTATGGTTGTAGTTATCAGACTTACCTGCGTGACAATGCCGTATTTATCATCTATCTCCACCCAGTCGCCCTCCTTGTATGGGCTGTGGGTTTTCAGAAGCAGTCCCGCAAAAATATTAGACGCTACATCTTTGAACGCAAAACCAGCGATAATTCCCACAATTCCAGCTCCTGCAAGCAAATGCGAGAAAACTTTGTCCAGTCCCAAAAGCTCCAAAGCGAGATAAACTCCTGAAAACAGGAAAAAACAATAAACCGTAGAAGCGATGATATGGGCAATGTTTGTATGAACCTTGAAAGCTCGGCGACTGATTCTTTTGGCTATTTTGGCTAAAAAGATAAACAAAATAAGGACAATAACAGCCTCCACCATCTTTGGCAGGAGATGCACGATGGATACTTCCCAGTTTTCTAATACTTTTTCTATTTCTATGCCCATTAGAGAATCTTTCATAATGTTACTTTTTTTTGGTTAAAATTATTCATCAAAATAAATAAGCTTTGTCTCGATTACCTTTTTGCCTATTTTTTCTAAGGCATTTTGGTAATCTTTTACCTGTTTTTGGTGTTTTTTTCTTTCTTCTTCACCTGTTTTGAAATCAACGATAATGTAGCCTTCATCCTTTTTTATGATACGGTCTGGTCGGTAGAATTTTTGCTCTCCATCTTCCAAAGTGACGAGAATTTCTCTTTCATTGATGATTTCTTTCTCGTTTCCACTGAAATATGGAGCGTATTTTTCATCGTTTAGAACTGGCGAAATTTTGTTTGCGATGATTTCTTTTTCTTTCTCAGTAATCGTTCCCGAGCGGAAAAAACTATCCAAGACCTTTTCCATATCATCCTTGTGGTTTATTTTCGCTAAAATATCATGAATGAGAAGACCCATTCTTGTTTTCTCTTTTCGTTTTTGATAGCTTTTGGATGGCGTGGCGATTTGGATATTAGCCAGTGATTCCCCTTGTTTGTGGATGGATGAGATGCTCATCGTTGCCCATTCTTTTTTCTTTTGTTTAGTTTTTTTTCTGAGCAGCTCCTCATTTGTTTCGAATAAATCAAAGTTGTCTACATTTTCCGTATTGTATTGATCTACAAAGTCAAATATTTCCAAATGATTTGCCGAATTGCTTGGCTTTTGCAGATAAAGGAAAAGCTGTTCCACTGGGCGTGTGGTGGCTACATACTGCACGCAGAGGCGGTCGATAAAGTTTTTATAGACATTCTCGCTGTTGAATATTTGGATATCTTCATCGTAGATTTCTAAACCTTTATCAAAGCCCGAGATATTCACCGCACT
The DNA here is from genome assembly GCA_963520725.1 of uncultured Flavobacteriaceae bacterium. Classification (GTDB taxonomy): domain Bacteria; phylum Bacteroidota; class Bacteroidia; order Flavobacteriales; family Weeksellaceae; genus JABCPE02. Next base: position 58,549 of record CAUQSG010000001.1, read on the forward strand.
GAGAGCGTTTTCTCCCTCCAAATCATACCATTCCGTGAATTTGGAATCTTGGCTTTTGTTTTCCATCGGCAGGAAAACCACAGGAAACTCCAGCCCTTTGGCTTTGTGGATGGTCATTATCTGTACAGCATCTATGTTTTCGGAGGCTTGGATGGAGATGTTTTGACCTTCCTCTTCCCAGAATTTCAGGAAATCTTTCAGGGTCATTCCTGTGTTTTGGGAGAAGCCATAGAGCATCTCTAAGAAATTGAGAATGAAATCCATTTCCTTGTCGTCGGTTCTATGAAGTTATAAAGATTGAGGTTTGGAATATGGGAATGTGCCAAATCCAGCCCGTATCTTTTTTTGATAAAGTCAAATGTTTCCTGCTGCCCTTCAATGGCTAAAATTTCTAGCATTTCTACTGAAAAATCATGGATTTTGATTCGCCCTAAATCATTGAGATAGTAGAACAGCATCACCAGAAATTTTTTGCTTTTTGGAGCAGCTGTCCAGTTTAGAAATTCTATCAGAGCATTCAGGGTTTTAGAGAGATTAAGCGTAAGCCCTCGTTCGGAGATGGTTTTAATAAGGGTTTTTTCTCCATTGTACAGCACTTCTCTGCTTCCCAAAAGCTGAGAATAGTTGAATATATCATTATTCCCTCTGCACAAAATGGTAATATCCGAGAATCTAAAGCCATTATCCAGACACTGCTGGATGTCCTGCTGCATCTGGTCTGCGGTATCTTGGTAGAAATCTTCTTTTTTGGCATTTTCTATTAGATTTACTCTTACTCTTCCATTGATATTGGTTTTGGCTTCCTGCTGGGCTTTTTCACCAAAAATTTCTTTATGCTCAAAATCTCCCAGCTCGGATATGTATTGGTAAAGTTCATTATTAAACCTTACGATGTTCCTCGCACTTCGGTAGTTTTCTTTTAGTGAAATGACATTGGCAGGGACAGGCGCATTTTCTTTGTGGTTGATGATGTTCAGCATCAGCTGGCTCTCTCCGCCTCGGAAGCGGTAAATGCTCTGTTTAGGGTCTCCCACGAGGGTAAAACTCGTATTGTCCGAAGAAATTGTGTGGTCTCGCAGCGGCAGGAAATTCTGCCATTGCAGCGCCGAAGTATCCTGAAACTCATCAAAAAAGTAGTGCAGATACCGAGTTCCTACTTTTTCGTAAATGAAAGCCGAAGGCTCATTTTTCAGGTTTTCATTGATGATAATATTAAATTTAGAAAGTAAAACCAAATCGTTTTCTTCCTCTATTTTCGCAAGTTCATCTTGGATTTCCTTATTTACCCGAAGCGGAAGCAGAGCGTGAAGTATTTTTTCTTTTTTCTGCATCAGGATATAATTGCTGATGAGGTTTCTCCTGCATTCCATCAAATGGCTGAGGATGTCAAAAATATCCTGTTCCTTTTGTTTTGACTTGGATGAAGCACCTTTTTCAAAAACTGCCAGTGCGGACTCTTCGCTAGATGGGAAAGGGAAATCCTTTCGTTCCTTGTTGTAGAACTTAGCGACTTCATGGAAAAACTTGGCAATGCTGTTTCTTCCACCGCCTGAGAAATCCTCTATTTCCAGCCCTCTTTCTTTGATAAGGGATATCGTATCCTGTGCTATTTTCACAGAATCTTTCTTGATTTCGATAAGGTTTTTTCTGATGTTGTTTTTGGCGTTTTCGTAGGCTTCCCAGTCAAATTCTTTGTTCTCCAAAAGCCTTTTGTAGTGGATGTCTTTTACAAATTCCTTTGCCGATTGGTAGAGCGTTTGGCTCAGATTTACCCGCTCGTTATTATCCAAACTATAATTCACAAAATCTATGAAAGTCTCTGAAACCTGTTTGTCTCCGCCTATTTTGTCCAGCATCTGGTCTACGGCTTCTATCAAGTATGGTTCGGGCTGAATTTCCAAATTAAAATTCTGCGCTAGTCCCAGCTCGTAGGAAAAAGAACGCACCAATTTAGAATTAAATCTATCTATCGTGCCGATGTTCAGCATGGAGTAGTGATGCAGGATATAGTCCAGAACCGCTTGGGAACGGCGGTGCAGCTCATCGATAGGGATGTTTTTGCCCTGTTGGCGGAATTTTTCCTGTATATCCAGCAGTTCTTGGCATTGGGCATAGTTTTCAGCCGTAAATTTTCCCAGCCACTGGAGTATTCGCTCTTTCATCTCATTGGCAGCCTTATTGGTAAAGGTAAGGGCAATGATATGCCGAACAGCATCTGGCTCGCTGGGATTTTCCAGACAAAGCATTAGAAGTCTCTGTACGAGGGTGTAAGTTTTGCCCGATCCAGCCGAGGCATTGATGACAGTATAAGTGGATTTCATTTTTAGGAAAAATTTTCTCAAAAATAAGTAAAAAAAAAAATCCCTTCAAATAGAAAATAATTTTTAGAATTCATAGGTTTTCGTTAGATTTGTGAAACGAATAAATTAATTATAACATTAAAAAAAATATTAAAATGGGATTTATTTCATTCATCGAGGCAAGACAGATTTTAGACTCTCGCGGTAATCCTACTGTGGAGGTAGATGTATTTACAGACAGCGGTGCCATGGGGCGCGCAGCGGTGCCTTCTGGAGCGTCCACTGGGGAACATGAGGCGGTGGAGCTTCGTGACGGCGGCGCAGAGTTTTTAGGAAAAGGCGTGGAAAAAGCTGTAGAAAATGTAAGGGAAATCATCGCTCCTGAAATCATCGGGCTTCCTGTCACTCAGCAGAACCTCATTGACCAAATCATGATAGAGGCTGATGGAACTAAAAATAAAGGAAAACTCGGGGCTAATGCTATTCTTGGTGTTTCTCTGGCAGTGGCAAGAGCTGCAGCGGCGCACCTTAGAATGCCTCTTTATAAATATGTGGGTGGTGTAAATGCCAATACTCTGCCTGTTCCGATGATGAATGTCATCAATGGAGGTTCTCACTCGGATGCTCCTATCGCGTTCCAAGAGTTTATGATTATGCCAGTGAAGGCAGATTCTTTCTCTCATGCTCTTAGAAAAGGAACAGAAATTTTCCATCATTTGAAATCTATTTTGAAATCTCGCGGACTATCCACAGCGGTGGGTGATGAGGGAGGTTTTGCGCCGACTTTCAAGGGAACGGAAGACGCTCTGGATACTTTACTCCAAGCGATAGAAAAAGCAGGATACAGACCAGGGGATGATATTATGCTGGCATTGGACTGCGCTTCTTCGGAGTTTTATAAAGATGGAGTTTATGATTATAGAAAATTCGAGGGAGAAGGTGGAGCTTACCGCACGAGAGAAGAGCAGGTTTCTTACTTGGCTGAATTGACACAGAAATATCCGATTATTTCCATCGAAGACGGAATGCAGGAAGATGACTGGGAGGGCTGGAAGCTCTTGACAGACAAAATAGGTGACAGAGTGCAGCTGGTAGGAGATGACCTTTTCGTGACGAATGTAGAGCGACTTTCACAAGGGATAAAACAAGGAGTAGCCAATTCTATTTTGGTGAAAGTAAACCAAATCGGTTCTCTTTCTGAAACGATGGCTGCCGTGCAGATGGCTCAGCATAACAAATATACTTCGGTAATGTCCCACCGTTCAGGAGAAACGGAAGATTCTACCATAGCAGACCTTGCTGTAGCGATGAACTGCGGACAGATAAAAACAGGTTCGGCTTCCCGTTCAGACAGAATGGCAAAATACAACCAGCTACTAAGAATAGAAGAAGCTCTTGGCGAAACGGCTATTTTCCCTGGGATGGATGCCTTTAAAATCAAGAGATAAAAATTAAATTCATGAATAAAATGGAAAACCAGAACTTTCAAAATTCTTCGCCTATTTATCGAGATAATAAAAAAGTCTTAGCAGGAGTTTTAGCTATCATGTTAGGAGGTTTTGGTATTCATAAATTTATTTTAGGATATACCAAAGAGGGAGTTCTTCAAATATTAATGAGTTTTTTCTCGTGTGGATTAGCGAGTGTTATTCCTTTTGTAGAAGGGATAATTTATCTTACAAAATCTGATGAGGAATTTTACCAAATTTATCAAGTAGGAAGAAGACCTTGGTTTTAAGATGATATCCAAAATATATAAAGGATTTCTTTGTGGATTGGATGCCTTTAAAAAATAAAAGATAATGAAAAGAAGATTAGTATTATTTCTGATGCTCATGGTTCAGTTTTTCATGGCGCAGAACAAAGTGGAAGATTATCTTCATTTAGGAGATAAATATAGATTTGATAATAAGGATTATAAATTGGTATGGAGTTCTCATCCAGCGAGTAATTTCTACAAGCAGGAGTATATTTTGCCAAATGAAAATGTAGAAAAATACACAAGGATGATTATGATTGATTTCTTGGAAGGGGATTTGACTCCAAAGGACGCGATAAGTAATTTTGTCAATAATTTGGAGAATAGTAAAAAGCAAAATCCTATTATAAATTATCAAATGTATGAAAGAGAGGATGAGTATATGCTTGATTTTATAATAAGTAAAAACTCTCAGGATGGAAAGGAAGTTCTTATTTTAGAAAGAAATGTTTATCGATATTTTAGAATAAATACACCGAAGAGAAAGGGTGTTCTGCTTTTTGGCGTTAGTGATAGAGCATACACTAAAAAAGAGATGGATAATATGTTTTCTGTCTTGAAAAATAAAAAACTTGATTTAGTAAATAAAGTAATCCAAATAGAAGTTCCTAAAATAAAATAATTTTTAAGGAAGGAAAATAACAAGACCTTTCTTACATTACAGCAAAAAATTATGAAACTAAATATTAATAACGAAACAGGAAAATTAAAATCTGTAGTTCTTGGTCAGCCAGTATCTATGGGAGCAGACCCTACTCTGGAGGAGAGCTATGATGCGAAATCATACCATACCATTCAGCAGGGTGTCTATCCAAAGGAAGAAGATATTATCAATGAAATGACTGAGTTTGAAAAAGTTCTCAAGAAATATGATGTGGAGGTTATTCGTCCAGATATTATCAAAGATTACAATCAGGTCTTCGCGCGAGATGTGGCGTTTGTTATAGAAGATAAGATGATATTGTCTAACCTTATTCCAGATAGAGCTGATGAACAGGAGGCTTACTCCAAAATATTTGAACAAGTGGAGTGGCGTAAAATCATCAACCTGCCAGACACAGCCCACATAGAAGGGGGGGATGTGATAGTATGGAATGATTTCTTGTTCATAGGAACTTGTTTTAGTGAGGATTATAGAAATTTCAAAACGGCGAGAACTAACGAATACGCCATAGAAATTCTCAAAGAATATTTCCCTAAAAAAAGGATAATAGACCTAGAACTAAAAAAGAATGACACTGTTCCGTATGAAGGTATTTTGCATCTGGATTGTACATTTAATCCCGTAGGAAAGGACAAATGTATCATCTACAAAGATGGATTCGTGGATGAGAGCGATTACAGACTTATTTTGGATATTTTTGGGGAAGAAAATTGTTTCCATGTTACCAAAGAAGAAATGTTTGAAATGAATCCAAATATTTTTTCGATTTCGCCAGAAGTAGTCGTTTCGGATGCCGCTTTCACTAGGATGAACAGACATTTACAAGATGTTTGGAATATTAAAGTAGAAGAAATTCCTTATCGCGAGATATCCAAAATGGGAGGGCTTTTAAGATGCTCCACTATGCCGCTGGTCAGGGAATAAAAAATTAGAAAAAATGCAGACAACTAACACCGTTCTTATGATAGAGCCTGTGGCGTTTGGCTATAATGCCCAGACTGCCGAGAACAACTATTTCCAAATAAACTCCGAGAATGAAAATACTCAGCTGAAAGCCTTGGCTGAGTTTAATGCTTTTGTGGAAAAACTTCGTTCCCACGGAATCAATGTTATCGTGGTTAAAGACACTCTGGAACCACATACGCCAGATTCTATTTTCCCGAACAACTGGGTGAGTTTCAGCCCAGAGGGAAGGGTAGTTCTCTATCCTATGTTCGCACCGAACCGAAGAGACGAACGCCGAATGGACATCATAGAAAAACTGAAAAATGAAGGTTTTGAGGTGAAAGAAATCATAGATTTCACTCAGTCCGAAAAGGAGAACAAGTTTTTGGAAGGAACGGGAAGCATCATTTTTGACCAAGATAATAAGATAGCATACGGCTCGGTTTCTGTCCGTTTGGATGAGGATTTGTTCCGTGAATTCTGCACGAAAATAGGCTTTAAACCTGTTGTTTTTCATTCGTATCAGACCATAGACCAAAAGCGGATGCCTATCTATCATACCAATGTGATGATGTGTCTGGCGGATAAGTTTGCGGTGATTTGTCTCGATTGTATAGATGATGAAACGGAGCGAAAACAGGTGGAGGAAACGATAGAGAAAACAGGAAAAGAAATCATAGCCATCACCGAAGAGCAGATGCATAATTTTGCAGGAAATATGCTCCAGCTACATAACGACAAAGGAGATAAGTTTTTGATAATGAGCCAGACGGCATACGGCTCACTCACGCAGGAGCAGATAAAAAATATTGAAAAATACAGCGAAATCATTTCTTCTGATTTGAGGACGATAGAAATCAACGGCGGCGGCGGTGCCAGATGTATGCTTGCGGAAGTGTTTTTACCAAAGAAATAGCAGAAAAAAGTTTTAATCATGACAGAAAACATCAAAAAGTTACAAGAGTTATTGGACTGCGAGGTCATTCCAGTTGCCCAAAATACAGCACCAAAACAATTGGTAGAAACTTATCTAAATCTTTGGAAGGAAGGCAAAGAGCAGAAATTCACGCCCGTGATAGTGACGGCGGATGATATATTGCTCGAAAAATTTGAATTAGATTTGAAGGATTTGGACTTGCCTTTTACAAAGGAAGGTATGAAAACTTATCGTGAAAAAATCCTTGCTGAAGCGCAGAAACTGAACGGAGCCGATTTTTACAAAGAAGAGAAAAAAGAGCTTTTGGGAGAGGTTTCTGCCGATGAAATCCACTGGGAAGTGCCAGAGGGTGAGGTGCTGATGTTTAGTGCTTATTTGGATATTAACTATGATGATGAGAGCAAAAGCACGATAAAAAAAGATGTAGTCATCGTAAAACTTCCGACAGAAAAATCCTATGAAGCCTTTGCGTGGCTGCCGATGGGCGGGTTTAATGACTGTCCGTTTCCAGCCGAAATGACCGCGATGGCAAAATATTGGTACGAAAAACACGGAGCAGAATTGGCGACAATCACCTATGATACAGCTGAATTTTACCTAAACCAGCCAGTTTCTGATAAAGAAGTCTTGGTGGAGCTTGCCATAGAGCAGTATCTTTTTGATGTGGATATCGTGGAGCAGGGCGTGGGCGATGTGGAATCCCTTGTGGAGACGCTTTATCAAAACAAGCAGTGGTATTTTTGGTGGGATTAAACTAAAAATGGGAAACATGAAAAACAATATTATCAAAGGAATAATCTTTTTAATGGGATTGTTTGAAGTTCAGGCTCAGGATGTTACACTTCCATTTGAATTGTATGAAAATAAATATATTTTGATAAAACTTCCTACAGAGAAGGATAGTTTGACATTTTATTTTGATACAGGAGCTACAACCACATTACTCGACAAGGAGACAGCAGGTAAGTTTGGGCTAAAAGCAAATTATCAACAGAAAGTTTCAGGAGCAGGAGGAGAAAAGATATATGATGTAGTTTTGAATCAAAAAATTTTCCTTACCAAAGATAAAAGTATAGATGGAGTACATTTCGTACTTGAAGATTTATCAAGGCTAAAAAGTCTTTTGGAGAAGCCTTTTGATGGGATTATAGGTAATGACATTATCAAAAATTATGTCACCAAAATAGATTTTAAGAAAAAACAAATAGAATTATACAAGGATTCTATGCCCGAAAAGGAAGGGTTCACAGGGATTTCTTTTAATTTTAAAAATAATATACCGATACCTCAGTTTCCTATTACAGTAGAAATGGATGGTGGATGGAAGTTTTCAGGAGATGTTTTTTTTGATAGTGGGGCAGGGCTTTCATTACTTTTTAATGCACCATTTGTAGAGGAAAATTTCCTTACTTATAAGTTGGGTAAAAGTTTCGTTACTGATTCAAACAACCTTAGTAATAAGACCAAAACAATAAATACTAAAATCAAAAGAATAAAACTAGGAAGTTTCACATTTGATAATGTTCCAGTTGCTTTATCCTCTGATAAAGAGGGTGTAAGTTCTTATAAAGAATATTTGGGGATTTTGGGGAGTGAGATTATCAATCGTTTTGATATTATTCTGGATTACAAGGATATGATATTGTATGTAAAACCTAATCATTTATATAACAATAAGTTTGAAATCCCAGTAAGTCCCATTAAATTGAAAAAATCTGAAAATGGAATTTTAATTTCCAGCGTGGTTGAAAACTCAGAAGCAGAAAAATTGGGACTAAAAGAAGGGCAGAAAATAATATCCATAAACGGCAAGGTTACTAATGATATAGCAGTTTATCGTAAAATGCTGAGTCAAAAGAACAAAAATGTTGTCATAAAATATCTGGATGGTGAAGAAGAAAAAAAAATCAAATTAAAGTTAAAAGAACTTCTATAAATACATAAAATCTCCACTGCTAAAATAGTGGAGATTTTTATTTAAATTTCCGAAATAATTAGAAAAACATAAACGAGAGTTCACTGAAACTTTGCTAAAGAAACGCCGAAGCAAAAACAAAAGTTCATACAAAAACGGATAAAGTAAATTATTTAAATAAAAAATAAAGAAAAAGAAGAAAAATATTATAATGAAAATAAAAAACTACATATATTTTTTATTGCTATATCAGTATTTACAGCGAGTGCTTATTTTGATATAAAAAATAAAGAAAATTTTATAAAATATAATAAACCTGTTAAAGTATATATTCTTAATATTCATAGGTTTGCAAAATCATCATCTACTTGCGATATTAAATATAATAATAGAATATACAAAGGAATACCTTACCCAGGCAAATTAAAAGAGGGCGAGTATAGTGATGATATTTTTTATTATGATGAAGAAGAGGATGCTATATTTGTAGGGAAAATAGAATATAAGATTATATATATCTTACTGTGTTTATCTTTCTTTTTTCTGTTTTTATGGCTGAAAAGTATATGGAAGTAAAATAATATCCCAAATGAAAACAAAACGAATTTTATCAGTAACCATTATAATAGGATTTATAATAACGATGATTGTAATTCAAATTGATAGAAAGATTCATGAACGAGATATGTATGAATCAGAAATAAAAGGAATTCTTTGGAAAATAGTTTTAAAAAAAGGAGGACATCATTATTATTACGATAAGTATAATAAAAGGGAGTATTTTATAGATGATGATTTTTTTCAAGACAGAAGTGAAAAAAATATAGTAATAGGAGATTCTATATATAAACCTTCCCATAGTAAAGAGATTTATATTTATAGAAAAGTAAATAATAAGTACAAATTGATTGTTGAAAGTAGATGATTTTTCAAATGAGCTTGGTTTAATATGAGTGAAATCTAACATTTTGATAAATAGGGAATAAAATATAAAACTATAATATAATGAGAAGAAAAATAATAGCATTGTTATCTGGGTTTGTATTATCTGGATGTCATGTTATAGTTGATGGCTTTGAAGATACAGAAACAAAAGAAGCCAAAAAACTTTATGTCATATCTGACCTTAGGTTCAAAACCTTTATTTATAATAATGGTAGTGATAGTGTATTTATAAAAACACCTTTTGAGAAAGGCTTTAAAAAAATGGAAGTAGATGCTATTAATGAAAAAAATGAATATAATATGAAAATATCGGATCCTAAATATTATAGAAAAATAAAAAAAGATACCATAATCATAAAAGTAGGAAATAAGATAGAGAAATATGTAATGATAAACAACAAGAAGTAATATAATAATTTTCCAATATATTGTTTTTACTCATCAGGATCTTTTATTTAAATTTTTAAAACGATTACGAAAACAATAACATCATATGAAATATATCAAAACCAGTGTAAATAAAATATTGTTAGCGGTATTATTATGTTTGTGTTTAGGTTGTGAGAAAAAGAGTGCTTTGCCTCAAAATAACCCCATAAATAACGAACTAAATGATATAAACATACATGCATTACATGCAGAGGGAAACGATAATAATTTTTTAATCACTATAAATCTTGAAAATAAAAGCAATGAATACTACTGCATGATATATGATTATGAGGGAAATTTATATAAAAGAACATATCCTAAAATAAAGAATGTAAATGAAGATGAGGTTGAAATCAGTTACTATCCTTTTTATAGTGAAATTGTAAGTAAACATCTTGAGGAACAAGAAGATAGAGATCCACCTGTAATATCATCAGATGATTTTATTTTTTTAATAATTAGTCCTCATAAAAAAGAAGAAATTACACTCTCAATAAAATATGACTTATTGAAAAAATATGAAACAAAAAGATTAAAATTGTATTTCTCAAAATATAAAAATGAAGACTCTTTAAAATCCAAATTTATCAGAATTTCTCCTACAAAAGATGTTATGTCATACTATAATTTTAAAGAGAAGTTGATAGAAATTAGGTAATCTTCCATTTTTATCCATATAAAACTTTATTAGTTAAATTAAAAAATAATAACGCCATATGAAGTATATTAAAACCAAAGTAAATAAAATATTGTTAGCGGTATTGGCGATTGTATTAATAATATTACTACTAATATATGAAGAAAATCGAACTTATGAGAATAAGGGTGAGTATCTCATAAATAAAATTGAAAATTTTAGAATAAAAAATAAAAGATTACCAAATACAGTATTAGAATTAGGAGAGAAAGAGCCAATGAACCAAGGTCCATATTATGAGAAAAAAGATAGTGTTAATTATATAATATATTTTAACATTGGTTTTGATGAAGCTAAAATATATTATTCTGAAACAAAAAAATGGGTGAACAAACCATAAAACCAAGCGTATTAAGGTGAGTGATAATTACTTTTGAAATATGTAGCAAATATAAAATTAGCAGGCAGATAAAGTATATGAATAAAATAACAAATATTAAAATAACAAAAGAGGAATATAAAAATATATCAAAATATACAGCAATACCAATAGGAATTGTTTTTCTTGAAGAGAAAAAAGGGTGTTATCTACAAGGAAATAAAGAAGATTTTGAAAAGTTATTAGATAGATTGTCTAATTATTTTGTTGAACATGGGATAGATAAAAAAGAGGAAATTAATGCAATAGGATATAATATAGAAAGGCTAATAGATAAATTATCAATTATATATGATGAAAATTAAAAAGAGAGATTGGCAATCCTCCAAATGTATTTTTCACTCACAATAAAAATCTCCTTATCAAAATGATGAGGAGATTTTAGTTAAATTAAAAATTTTATTTCAAACTTAAAACAGCCAGTCTGTAGCCATCTAGCCCAAATCCAGAGATGACACCACTGCAATGAGCCGCAGTTACCGATTTTTGTCTAAATTCTTCTCTCGCATAGATATTGCTGATGTGGACTTCTATTTTTGGTTTTTGAATGTTTCTGAGACAATCCGCAATCGCATAAGAGTAATGCGTATAGGCAGCAGGATTGATGATAAGAGCCTCGTAATCATCTTCTTGCAGCCTGTTGATGATTTCTCCCTCTACATTGGATTGGAAAAATAGAATCTCATCTTCGGGAAATTTTTCCTTTAGATTTTCTAAAAAATCAACCATAGAAACCATGCCATAAATTTTAGGCTCACGAGTTCCAAGGAGGTTTAGATTAGGACCGTTGAGGATTAGAATTTTCATACCATTATTTTTTTTCTAAAGCTAAATCTACTACTTCTTTCATCGTTTTCACATAATGGATTTTTAAATCCTTGAAATACTCTCCCTTGATATCTTCCACATCTTTTCTGTTTTCCTCGCAGAGAATCACTTCTTTCACGCCTGAGCGAACCGCCGCCAAGAGTTTTTCCTTAATTCCTCCCACAGGAAGAACTTTTCCTCTCAGGGTAATTTCACCTGTCATTGCCAGATGAGGTCTTACTTTTCGGTTGGTGTAGCTGGATACCATAGAAGTAAGCATCGCAATTCCCGCAGAAGGGCCGTCTTTCGGTGTAGCGCCTTCTGGGACATGGATATGGATATTTTTACTCTCTATATTCTCCGTGTCTATTCCCAGTTCCTTATGTTTTGCTTTGATGTATTCCAACGCCAAAGTAGCACTTTCTTTCATCACTGTTCCTAAATTTCCTGTCATACTGAGAGTTCCTTTTCCATTGGATAAAATACTCTCAATGAACAAAATATCTCCTCCCACACTTGTCCAAGCCAGACCTGTCACTACGCCTGTTTCATTGGTGGTTTCAGAAACGGCTTTGCTCATAGGAACCCCTAAAATTTCATCAATTTTTTTGATGCTGATTTTAGGGTCGTATTCTTTATTCATCGTGATTTGTAGCGCCACCCAGCGGGCAATAGCCGCCAAGTTTTTTTCTAATCTTCTCACACCACTTTCCCTTGTGTGGGCTTCTATGATGTGTTTTAGTTCTTTTGAACCTAATTTTAATTCTTGCGCAGACAGCCCGTGTTCGTGGATTTGTTTTTTCAGCAGGTGTCTTTTAGCGATTTCTACTTTTTCTTCCAAAGTATATCCCGAAAGGTTGATGATTTCCATTCGGTCAAGAAGCGCCCTTTGGATGGTAGAAAGGCTGTTTGCTGTGGCGATGAACATTACCTTTGATAAGTCATAGCCTATTTCTAAGTAATTATCGTAAAAGCTGTTATTCTGTTCAGGGTCAAGGACTTCCAGCAGGGCAGAAGATGGGTCTCCGTGAGTTCCCGTGCCGAGCTTGTCTATTTCATCTAGAACAATGACAGGATTAGAAGTTCCAGCCTTTTTGATGGATTGGAGAATACGCCCAGCCATGGCGCCAATGTAGGTTTTTCTGTGTCCTCGTATTTCGCTTTCATCGTGCAGACCGCCCAAGGAGAGGCGAATGTATTTTCTTCCCAAAGCATCTGCTACGGACTTTCCTAAGGAAGTTTTTCCAACACCAGGAGGCCCTACAAGGCAGAGAATAGGCGATTTCATATTGTTTTTGAGTTTCAGAACAGCCATGTGTTCCAGAACTCTTTTCTTGATGTCTTCCAGCCCAAAGTGGTCTCTGTTGAGAACAGCCTCTGCCTTTGGAAGGTCAAAAGTATCTTTGGTATAATTTTCCCAAGGCAAGTCTGTGAAGAAATCCAGGTAATTTCTCTGTACATTATAGTCAGGCGAGTTCGGGTTGTGTCTTTGCAGACGGTTGATTTCCTTATTGAAATGATTTTCTATTTCCTCACTCCATTTTATTTTTTTCGCTTTGGCTTTCAGTTCTTCTATATCATTTTCAGTTCCTCCACCCAGCTCTTCCTGAATGGTTTTAATCTGCTGATTTAGAAAATATTCCCTCTGATGTTTGTCTAATTCCTTAGTGGTTTTCTGATGGATTTTATTTCTTAATTCCAGTTTTTTGAAATCTTCCTGCAGGAGTTCATAGCATTTTCTTGCACGGATGGAAAGGCTTTTTTCTTCTAGCAGTTTTTGTTTGTTTATTGTGGAGAAATTGCCATTCACGCAGATGAAATTTAGCAAATCTTCTGCTCCATCTATGTTTTTAATAGCGAAATTAGCCGCGTTAGGAATGTTCGGGTCAAGCTCTATTATTTTTAGTGCTAAATCTTTGATATTGTCTATCAGTGCATAAAATTCCTCTTTGTTCTTCGGCGAAGAATCTCTCATTTTCTGTATTTCTGCTCTGAAAAACGGCTCTGTGGAAATGTAGTTTTTCACACGGAAACGGTGCACACCACGAGTGATGGCGGTGATATTTCCATTAGGAAGTTTGATGATTTTGATAATCCTCGAAATCGTCCCTATGGAGTTCAAGTCACCGATTTTTGGTGTTTCTACATCAGAGTTTTTCTGACAGATGACACCTATGTATTCCTTGTTATTATAGGCTTCTTCCAGCAGTTTTATAGATTTTCCTCTTCCAGCAGTGATGGGAATCACCACATTAGGAAACATCACCATATTTTTCACAGGCAAAATAGGAAAAGACTCTTGCTCTTCGTTTGGCTGTTCGTTTTTATCGTGAATTTCTTCGGTTATAACACTGAAACCATCGTCCATAAGACTTTCAAAAGAGATATCTTCAAATTCTTCTATCATAATTTTATTAAAACTAAAAGATTAAATGACAAAATGTCACTTTGGTGTTTCTTGTTTTTTTATTGATGTAAATAATAAAACGGTCTCTCATATGGCACAATTCCTATGCCAAGAAAATTTTACGACAAAAATGCATAAATATCTTTAAATTCAAATAAAAATTCCGAAATTTGTATTATGGAGGTTGATAAAGTGCACATTCCTATAGTAGATATTCCGCTGGAAGCAGGAGTAAAATTGTCCGTGAAACGCGAGGATTTGGTTCATCCGCAGATTTCTGGTAATAAGTATTGGAAAATGTTTTATAATGTAAAGACATACCTTGCCCAAGAGGTGAAAAATCCTTTGATAATTACTTTTGGGGGAGCGTATTCTAATCATATCGCGGCGGCATCTGCAGTTGGAGAAAAATACAATATTAAAACTCTGGGCGTTATTCGCGGGGAGGAGTTGGAGAATAATTGGCAGGGAAATCTCACGCTGGAAGATGCACATAGGAGAGGAATGGATTTTTTGTTCGTTACCAGAGAGGCATACAGAGACAAGGAAAAAATCACCAGAGATTTGCAGGAAAAATTTCCAGAAGCTCTTATTGTCCCTGAAGGTGGGACTAATGAACTAGCAGTGGAGGGAGTGAAACATATGCTGGATGAACGAACAAAAGAATTTGATTATATTTGCACCGCGGTTGGGACAGGAGGAACCATTTCAGGCTTGTCCAAATTTGTAGAAGAACACCAGAAAATATTGGGGTTCAAGGTGGTGGATGACCCTACATTGGAGAAAAGAATCCAAGGGCTGAGCAGAAGGAAGAATTTTACCCTCTTTGATGCTCATGATGGGAGATATGGGAAAATTATAGATGAAAATATTAAGTTTATCAATGATTTTTATGAGCGGTATGATGTTCCTCTCGACCCGATATACACAGGGAAAATGATGAGAAATCTGATGAAACTGATACAGGAAGAATATTTCCCACAGGGCAGCAGGATTTTAGCATTTCATACAGGAGGATTGCAGGGGATTTTAGGGGCAAATGAATGGTTGAAAAAGACAAAAAAAGAACTAATCAAAATAAAATTTAACTAAAAATGAAAAAATTATTGTGTTTATTATCAGTAGCAGGATTGGGGCTGTTTTCTCACGCTCAGGATTGGAAAACAGATGACCAATACATCCAGAATTTCGCTAAATATGCAGTGGAAGAGATGGAGCTGTATAAAATTCCAGCAAGTATCAAACTCGCTCAGGGGATTTTGGAAACAGGAGGAGGACAGAGCCGTTTGGCAAAAGAAGGGAAAAATCACTTTGGAATAAAATGTAAAGAAAACTGGACAGGAAAAACAATGAAACATACAGATGATGCGCCAAATGAGTGTTTCCGTGTGTATGATGACCCGAGAGAATCTTACAGAGATCATTCTTTGTTTTTGACAACAAGAAAGTATTATGTAGGACTTTTTAAATTGGATATCAAAGATTACAAAGGCTGGGCATATGGACTTAAAAAGGCTGGATATGCTACCAATCCTAAATATGCGCAGATTCTTATAAACAGAATAGAAAAATACAGACTGCATGAATTTGATAATATAAAATCACATGAAGTTTCGGCAAAGCTAAAAGAATTGTATCCAGAGTATAAATCTGAAAATCAAGAAATTAAAAATCAAGAGCCAGTTAAAGAAAAATCCACAAAAGAGGAAGTAAGAACTGAGCCTGTACTGCGCGAAGAAAAAGTAAAAGAACCAGTAGTTCAAAAGCAAGAAACAAAACCAGAAACAGAAATATCTAAA
Organism: uncultured Flavobacteriaceae bacterium; assembly: GCA_963520725.1. GTDB lineage: Bacteria > Bacteroidota > Bacteroidia > Flavobacteriales > Weeksellaceae > JABCPE02. Next base: position 74,535 of record CAUQSG010000001.1, read on the forward strand.
CCAGAAATAGAATCTGGTAAAAAAAAAGAACCAGAGCTACACAAATACGAAGAAGGAAGACTCACAGAAGAAGCCGTTTTGCATAGCCTAAATGAGAGGAATCATCCTAATTCAAATCTGAAATATGTGGTTTTGGGAGGAGATATCTCTCTTTCTGCTTTGGCGAAAAAATATAATATCAGAGTGAGCGACCTGAAAGATTATAATGATTTAAAAACATCTGATTTGAAAAAAAATCAGATTGTTTTTTTAGAGCCTAAAAAATCTTATGGAAGCCAAGAAACACATACCGTGAGAAAAGGCGAAAAGATGTATGATATTTCCCAGAAATATGGGATAAAACTAAAGTATTTATATCTAAAAAATAGAATGGAGGAGGAACAAGAACCAAAAGAGGGACAGGTGCTCTACCTTCAAAATAAAAAGCCAAGAAGGGAGAGATAATATCTCCCTTTTTTTATGGAATGTTTAGATATTTGTGCGTTTGTACGGAAGCTATCCATTTAGGGTTTTGTAGAATGTAATCTGTGATTTTTGGATAGTTTTGCTCCCTTTTGCTCCATTCAGACTGCAGGTATAGTTTGCATTTTTCTGATACTTTGGCAGCTTGTTCTTCAGCGAATTTGAAATCGTGATTGTTGAAAATAACCACTTTCAGCTCATCAGCCATTTGATAAATTTCTTCTTTTGGAAGTTTTACTTTTTTGGGCGAAAGAGTAATCCAGTCTATATGTCCTCTTAGATTGTGCGAGCCAGAGGTTTCCACATGAATCGTACAGCCTAATTCTTTTAGTTTTTTTGTTAAAATATTCAAATCCCACATCAGAGGCTCGCCGCCTGTGATGATTATAGTTTTGCAGTGTTTAGCCGCTATAGCAGCGATTTCTTCTGCATCCATCAATGGATGAAGTGTAGCATCCCAGCTTTCTTTGACATCACACCAGTGGCATCCTACATCACATCCGCCTAAACGGATGAAATAAGCCGCCCTGCCAGAGTGGGCACCTTCTCCTTGAATAGTATAAAAATGCTCCATAACAGGGAGCATTTTACCTTGATTTAATAATATTTTTTGTTCACTACTAAAATATGACATTTTTCACTCACTATTTTTTATAAGCTAAAAGCGTATTTTTCATCAGCATGGCTCTGGTCATAGGGCCTACGCCACCAGGAACAGGTGTTATAAAACTTGCCTTCTTTTCGCATGCTTCAAAATCTACATCTCCTACTAAATGATAACCTCTCTCGCTATCATCATTCACTCTCGTAATTCCTACATCTATAACCACAGCGCCTTCTTTTATCATATCTCCTTTTAGATAATTAGGAATACCTAATGCTACGATGACGATGTCTGCCTTTTGGGTATATTCTTCGATATTAGGCGTGTGGCTGTGAATGAGCGTTACTGTGGAATCAGTTCCTTTGGCGCTCATTAGAATACTCATAGGACGGCCAACGATTCTGCTTCGACCGATAACTACGCATTTTTTTCCTTTGGTGTCAATGTTATATCTCTCCAAAAGCTGCATAATCCCAAATGGAGTAGCAGGCAGAAGAGAGTCCATCTCTAAAGCCATTTTCCCAAAGTTCTCTGGGTGAAAGCCATCCACATCCTTTTTAGGGTCGATAGCCATGATGATTTTTTCTTGGTCTATGCCTTTCGGAAGAGGAAGCTGCACGATGAATCCATCTATTTCCTCGTTCTCGTTTAGTTTTTTTATTTCTTCTAAAAGTTCGTTTTCACAAATCGTGTCAGGGAATTTTAGCAATGATGAGGTAAATCCCACTTCTTTACAGTCCTTGACTTTGCTATTCACATAGGCTTTGCTGGCACCATTTTCTCCCACCAGTATCGCTGCCAGGTGAGGTGCTTTTTTGCCGCTTTGTACTATTTTCGTAACTTCTTCTTTTATCTCTTGTTTTATTTTCTGAGAAACGCTCAGTCCATCTAAAATTTCAGCCATAATATTATTAGTTTTTATTAAAGTTCTTTTCGTAGTCTTGCCACTGGAATGTTGAGCTGTTCTCTGTATTTAGCAATGGTTCTTCGGGCGATATTGTACCCTTTTTCTTTCAGTGCAGTAACCAGCGCATCATCCGTGAGAGGCTTCTTTTTATTCTCCTTGTCGATTATTTCCTGCAGATGGTTTTTGATTTCTTTTGTGGAAACTTCTTCTCCTTCATCATTGGTCAAACTATCAGAGAAAAGATTTTTTAGATAAACTATTCCATGCGGTGTGTCAGCATATTTGCTCTTAACCACCCTAGAAATAGTAGAAATATCAAATCCTGTGATGTCAGAAATATCTTTTAGAATCATAGGTTTGATGTTTTTTTCATCTCCCGTGATGAAATATTCTTTCTGCATCTTAGCGATGGCTGTAATGGTCTGTATCAGAGTGTTTTGTCTTTGATTGACAGCATCTATATACCATTTCGCAGCATCTAATTTTTGTTTAATGAAAAGAGCTGCCTGTTTGTGTTCAGCAGAGCTTTTATCATTAGAATATGTTTCTAAAATCTCTTTGTATTCATTAGAAACCCTCAGTGTAGGAGCGTTTTTATTGTTAAGCATCGGAATTACCTCGTTGTCCTTTACCTGAATGATAAAATCAGGGATGATTTCTTGATTGATGGTAATGGTCTGTGTATCAAAGTTTCCGCCCACTTTTGGTGAAAGTTTTGCAATCTCTTCTAGGACATCTTTCAACTGTTCCTCATCGATATTATACCGCTGGATAATTTTAGAATAATGCTTGTTGCTCAGTGCATCAAACTGGTTTTTCAGTATGCTGGCAGCAATGCCTACATTGGGATTGTCACTTACTTTTTTCTCTATTTGTAGGAGGAGACATTCTTGTAAGTTTCTCGCACCCACGCCCGCAGGTTCTAGTTTTTGGATATAGTTTTCTAAAATGTATTCTAGTTTAGGAATATCCGTATAAATCCCCTGCGAGAAAGCCAAATCATCCACGATTGATTTTAAATCCCTGCGAAGATACCCATCATTGTCAAGGTTTCCTATGAGATATTCGGCTATTTTTAGCTCTTCATCAGAAATATTACTAAGTCTAATCTGCTCCAAAAGATACTCATAGATGGTCTGCCCTTCGGTCAATAAACTTTCGTTATCAAACTCCTCATCATCAGGCGAGTAGTTGCTGGATGCTGTTTTGTAGCTGGGCTCATCATCATACAGATACTCATCTACATTGAAATCCGTTTCTATGCTCTCCGTTCCCTCGCTTTCGTAGTCGTTTCCTAAATTGTCATAATCCTCCTCCTTGTCATCCGTTACTTTTTCCAAAGCAGGATTTTCCTCTAACTCACGCTCCAGCTCCTCCTCAAATTCCAGCGTATGAAGCTGAATGAGCTTCATTAACTGAATCTGCTGTGGAGCGAGTTTTTGACCAAGTTTAAGTTGTAAATTTTGTTTGAGCATATCAGTTTTAGCTTATTAGTTTTAGGAAGTTATCCATTGATTCCTCCCATTTCTATCTGGTAGTTCTCATCTATTTCTATATTGGCTAAATGGTCAAAGAAATAATTTGGCTCTGCATCTAAATCAAAATTACAGCTAATCTCTTCACTATCAATATAAAAATTAAGAGAACGAACGCCGATAGCTTCTTTAAATTCCTTTTCAGAAATCGTTCTATCAAGGCTGAATTCATCAAAATATTGAGCAATTCCTTTTTTGGCTATTTCCTCTGAAATCCAATCATTCAGCCCTTCAAAAATAGATTCTTCTTTAATAAAAGTATCTAAAATCAAATCCTTATGGCTTTCTATCCATTGGATTTTTTCCGCTATTTTCTGAAAATATTTTTTTTGTTCTTCTTTAGTTGCTTCTAGCTCTTCATCAAATTCAATATAAATTTCTGTATCAAATTTGTTCCAAATTTTAGCAACAGCTTCAAATTCCGGATAGTCTCTATATGTTATTTTCATAATTCTTAAAACTCTGCGTTTCTTGGTGTTCTTGGGAAAGGAATTACATCACGAATGTTGGTCATTCCTGTTACGAATAATACCAATCTCTCTAGTCCAAGCCCGAAACCAGCGTGAGGCACAGAACCGAATTTTCTAGTATCTAGATACCACCATAGTTCCTTTTCATCCACATTCATATCTTTCATTTTTTGGACAAGAACATCTAGTTTTTCTTCTCTCTGAGAACCACCGATGATTTCACCGATTCCAGGGAAAAGAACATCCATTGCCGCTACGGTTTTTTGGTCATCGTTCAGCTTCATATAAAACGCCTTGATATCCTTCGGATAGTTGAATAAAACCACTGGACTTTCAAAGTGTTTTTCCACCAAATAGCGTTCGTGCTCAGATTGTAGGTCTGCTCCCCAAGCCTCTATTGGGAATTGGAATTTACCTTTTTTATTTTCTTTAGAGTTAAGCAAAATCTCGATAGCCTCAGTGTAGCTCAGCCTTACGAAACGCTTTTTCACTACATTTTGAAGTTTTTCTATTAGTCCTTCTGCTGCTCTTTCTTTTTCAGGTTTTTGTTTTTGTTCCTCTGCAAATCTCTTGTCAAGAAGTTCTAAATCATCTTTGCAATTATCTAATACATAGTTGATTACATATTTCAAGAAATCTTCCGCAAGGTCAATATTGTCTTCCAAGTTGTTAAATGCCACTTCTGGCTCCACCATCCAGAATTCTGCAAGGTGTCTAGTCGTATTAGAGTTCTCTGCACGGAAAGTAGGTCCGAAGGTGTAGACTCTTCCTAGTCCCATCACCGCGGTTTCCACATTTAGCTGCCCAGAAACCGTAAGGGAAGTTCTCTTACCAAAGAAATCTTGGTCGTAGTCTACATTTCCATCTTCTGTTTTTGGAACATTATTGAGGTCAAAGTTTGTAACCTTGAACATTTCTCCTGCTCCCTCAGCATCAGCTCCTGTGATTAGAGGAGTGTGGATGTAGAAGAATTGATTTTGGTTAAAGAACTGATGAATCGCAAAGCTCACAGCGTGGCGAATTCTAAACACAGCTCCGAAAAGATTAGTTCTAAATCTCAAATGAGCCTGTTCTCTCAGTAATTCTAAAGAATGTTTCTTAGGCTGAAGAACTGTTTTTTCTAGTTCATCAGTGAAATTATCTCCTAAAATTTCTATTTTCTTTGCTAAAACTTCTATGTTTTGTCCTGCTCCTTGGCTTTCTACGATTTCTCCTGTCACTTTCAGAGAGGACGCTGTATGGATTTTTTTGATAATTTCTTCATCAAATTTTTCAAAATCCACTACAATTTGGATGTTATTCGCTGTAGAACCGTCGCTCAGCGCGATGAATCTGTTAGAACGAAAAGCTCTGACCCAGCCTTGGATACAGATGTCGTGGTGAATATGTTTTGTGTAATTATCAAGAATTTCTTTAATCGTTAATCGTTTCATAAGATGATATTATTAAAACAGCAAAGATAAAATAAAAAGATGGAAATAAAAAACCGCTGTAAATCTACAACGGTTTTTATTTTAATTGAAAATCAATTATTTTTTCTTAGCACCTGCTACTGCGTCAGCTAGCTCAGCACCTGGCTTGAATTTAGCAACTTTTTTAGCAGCGATTTTGATTGGTTGTTTAGTAGCTGGGTTGATACCAGTTCTTGCAGCTCTTTCTGTTACAGAAAAAGTTCCAAATCCTACTAATGCCACTTTACCATCTTTCTTTTTAAGTGTGTTAGTAACATTCTCAATGAAAGACTCTAATGCCTTCTTAGCAGCCACTTTTGTGATTTCTGCATCCTTTGCGATTACGTCGATTAATTCAGACTTGTTCATAATAATGTTATTTTATAAATTTATGTTCAGCAAATATAAAATAAATAAAACAAAAACCAAATTTTTTATAGCATAAAATGAGGTTTTTTAGAAGATTTTAAGATAATTTTAATTGATTTTTACTTTTTAGCTCCGAAAAATCCATGATTTCCAAGAGGAATAATAGCCGCAACGATGAAAAGGTGGTTGTTCGGACTTGCGTGGTTTTTATGAGATTGGTAAATATAGAAGAACTGTGGGTTTAGCCAGTTGAAAAGCTTAATATCCGCTCCTAAATATACCCTGTTTCTAGCAAAATCTCCTTTTTTTAAGTCGATGAAAATTTCATCATGAGCAAAGAAATTGACAGGTTTATCAAAAATTTTCGCTCTGTGTACGATACCTAAACGCGCCCTCTATAAAAATCAAAATCCTCTCCACCTACGATGAATCTATGCAAATAAGTGTTTCGGTTTTGCAAAATCCATTTACCTTGTTTGTCCAGAGGAAGGGAGAAAGTCAGCATCGCATTGATTTGGTGTTCTTTCGCTTCCTTGCTGTGCGCCTGAGGAGATTTCAGAAATACATAAAGAGGCATGAAGGAAATGTATTTATTGATTTTGATATTAGGCATCACCATGGCTATCTGTGTATGCTCTGGCGATGTGCTCACCCCGCCATATACCGTGATGCTGTGTTCTTTTGGGATGTTTATAGAAACTCCCGTGGTCAAGAAAGATTTTTTGGTGTCAGCATCTTGGGCTTTCATGGTATTAATGCCGAAAAACGCTCCATATAATGCTGAAAGTAAAATTAACTTTTTCATTAGGATAAAATTTAGAAAATGAGACAACAAAGATACTGATTGTTTAAAAAGAAATCAATAATTTTGCAGCATGTTAATAGAAGTTTTTAAATCAAAAATTCATAGAGTAAGTGTTACAGAGGCGAATCTGAACTACATAGGAAGCATTACCATAGATGAAGACCTGATGGATGCATCTGGAATCATCCATGGTGAGAGGGTTTATGTGGTGAATGTGAATAATGGGGAACGCTTTGACACTTATGCAATAAGAGGCGAGAGAAAATCAGGAGTAATCTGTCTGAATGGTGCTGCAGCGCGAAAAGCCCACAAAGGCGATATTGTCATCATCATAGCCTATGCACAGATAACACCAGAGGAAGCCAAAACCTTCGAACCCAAAGTGGTTTTCCCAAATGAAAAAACTAATTTATTAGAATAATAATGAGCCTCACAAGAAAGCAGATAAAGAATATTTTTACGATTTTAATTTCAGCTGGATTGGCTGCATTTTTTATGTGGCTGGCTTTGGGAGATTTGGATTTTCATAAAGTGAAAGCGTCTTTTGCTGAGATTAACTATTTCTGGGCGTTTATGTCTGCTTTCTTTGCTGTTTTGGCGTATTGGTTTCGGGCGGTGCGCTGGAATCTTCTTTTAGAACCGATGGGCTACCAAATCCGTAATTCTAATGCCTTTTGGACAATAGCTTTCGGGTATATGATGAACCTTACCATTCCAAGAAGCGGCGAAATCGCGAGGGCGACCACGCTTTTCAGAATCGAGAAAGTCCCAGTGGAAAAATCCATAGCGACTATAGTCATAGAACGATTGGTGGATTTGGTTTTTATGCTTTTGTTTCTACTGCTGACTTTTATTTTTAATGGAAAGGTTTTAGCATCGTTTTACAACCTGCTTACCACCCGAAAAGTTTCTGAAAAAAAGGAACTTACATCTACGGATAGTTTCTTGCTAAACCATGGAGTAGATGATTTAGATGCGTTTTATTTTAATCTAAAACTAGCCCTTGTAGTCCTTGTTTTGCTTGGTTCGGTGGTTTTTGTAATTAAATTTAAAGAGAAAATCATTTCTTTTGTTAAAGGATTGATAGAAGGCTTTTTAGCTGTCCGAAAAATCAAAAATAAACTTGCTTTTGTGCTTCATTCGGCAGGAATATGGATTTGCTATTTTCTCGCGGCGTATTTGGTTTGTTTCGCTCTGAAAGAAACTTCTGATTTTACCATTGGCGATGGTTTTCTACTCGTTACAGCGGGAACTCTTGGGATGATGGTGCCTACTTCTGGCGGTGCAGGTTCGTACCATATCGTGGTTAAAATCGCTATTGTAGGGATTTTTATTTCTTTGGGAAAAAGCCACTTACAAGGTGAGGAAGTAGGGATTTCCTATGCGCTGATTTCCCATTTGATACAGACTATTGCTACGCTTGTCTTTGGGCTGATTTCTATTTTCGCACTATTTGGAAAGGAGAATGATAAATAGTTTATGATTCCTCAGGAGTGTCAAAACTATTTTTCCATTGATTTATAAAGTCTTTAAATTGCTTGTTATCAAAGACTTTGTTTCTGATTTTGCTAACGGAGGCAATTCCCTTTCTGTCTGAAATCATCAGGATTTCATCAGCTTTTTGGCTTTCAAAAGGGCTGATTTCTGCCTGTTCTATTTCGGCTAATCTATTTTTGTGAACGAAAGTGACGAAGTTCTCCATCAGTGGCGAGATGTAGGCGCCTTCGGTCTGCTTCGGGATACGGATGGTGTTTCCTTCTAAAAACAAGAAATTTCCCCAAATTCCCCTTGCAATTCTTTTGTTTGGATTTAGAATCAGCAGGTCGTCCAGCTCGTTTTCTTTGGCGTATATTTCGGCATAAATATTTTCTGGACAATGAGTTAAGATATTGCTTAGAATATTCGTATTTACGGTGATTTCTCTAATCAAATCTACCTCTAATGTTTTGCTAATCTGCAAAATATCTTGTGTTGGTTTTGTTTCAATGAAAAACTGAACGGGAGATTTGGCTAAATTTAAATCATCAGTATTTCTATAAACTAAAAAATGAATAAACGCGTTTTCAAGGGCATCAGCAGTTATTTTTTGTTCAAGAATATCGATGAAATATTCCAAATTGAAAGAAAGCGGAATGTTCATTCTCATCTTTCGCATAGAGGCCATTAGGAAAAAGTAGCATTCTTCGGTAAAAATGAGTTTACCATTTCTTACAAAAAAATACACGCTCACGGCATCGCCATAGAGAAAAGCACGATTGTCATTCATTAGGCAGCTCCTAATTTTATTTTTAGATTTTCGATAAGGTTTTCCCAGTATTGCTGAGTTTCTTCTTCATCACCAGCTTCACAGAAGTCGGTAATGTTCAGAGAAAGGTCGTTTGTAATTTCATCAATTACAATATTCAACTCAAAGAAATATTTAGTTCCTTCATCCTCTTCCCATCGGAATCTCACGGACTGCTCTACTTTGTATCTGGTAAGGGTCGCTTTTTCTTTTGGGCCGCCGTTCCAGCTGAAGTAGAAATCATCTCCTTTTTCTGTCACTTCATCAGCAAACCATTCTGCCAGACCTTCTGCAGTGGCAATGTATTCAAATAGAATTTCTGGAAGGCAGTGAAGTGGAAATTCAAACTGTATTTTAGTTTTAGCCATACATATACATTTTCGGGTCGCAATATATCATTATTTTTTTAGCTTTAAAATATTGTTAAAGTGATTTTTGTCACTATAAATGAAAAAAGGCAAAAAATCATAAATTTTTACCTTTTTGTTTGTCTGTTGTGTTTATTATGATATCTTGTCAAGGGCATTTAGAATAATGGCACACCCTTTTTCTATTTCTTCTTTGCTAAGGATAAGCGCAGGTGAAATTCTCAAATATTCATTTCGGTAGAGCTGGCAGGATACGATAAGTCCGTCTTTCATACACTGTTCTACCACACGGATGCAGTAGTCAGGGCTTCCCAGATTGACCGCCAGCATGATTCCTTTTCCGTTGATGTATTTTATTTTAGGGTGAACCAAAAGTTTTCGGAATAGTTTTTCTTTTTCTTCTATTTCATCCAGTAGTCCGCTTTCTAGGATTTCTTCCAAAGTAGCCAAACAAGAAGCCGCGATAAGCGGATTTCCTCCGAAAGTGGTGATGTGGCCTAATTTAGGGCTGTGGGATAGACAGCTCATGATTTCTCTGCTGCTCATGAAGGCTCCCACGGGAAGACCGCCGCCCATTCCTTTACCCATTGCTAAAATATCTGGAACAATGCCATAATGCTCAAATCCAAAAAGTTTTCCCGTTCTCCCGAACCCTGGCTGTATTTCATCTAAAATAAGCAGTGCGCCCACTTCTTCGCATCTCTTTTTTAGTTTTTTCAGATAGTCGTTTTCTGGCGTGATAAATCCTGCTGCACCTTGTATGGTTTCTACAACTACACCTGCTGTTTTTTCGGTGATTTTGGCTAAGTCTTCTTCATTATTAAAATGAATGAAATTTACCAGCGGAAGCAGCGGACGGAAGGCTCTCTTGTGGTATTCGTTTCCTGCCACGCTGAGCGCTCCGTGGGTGTTGCCGTGGTAGGCATTGTGAAAAGCTATGATTTCCTCTCTGCCGGTGTATCTCTTGGCTAGTTTTAAGCTGCCGTCTATGGCTTCTGCACCGCTGTTTACTAGGTAGGTAACTTCCAATGGGTTAGGTGTAACCTTTGCTAAAAGTTTGCACAGTTCTATGGGTTTTTCTAGTGCGTATTCTCCATAGACCATTACATGCAGGTACTTGTCTGCTTGTTCTTTTATGGCGTTTATGATTCTAGGGTGGGAGTGTCCCAGTACATTGGCAGAAATCCCAGAAACGAAGTCCAGATATGCCCTGCCGTCTTTACCATATATATAGTTACCTTCCGCTCTTTCTACCTCAAAACCAGAGGCAAAATGTGAGGTCTGCGCTTGATAGTTGAAAAAATCTTGTTTCATTATAGAATAATTTTGAGCAAATGTACTGTTTTTGATTAAAATGAGGCGTAAAATATTTTTTGACTCGGAAAGAATTTTTGTTTTTATATGTCAATAATTTTTTTTAGATTTTAGTTAAATTTATATACTAATAAAAGAAAAATCATAAAAACATAGAGAATGGAAGTTAAAAACTAATGAAAAATTTTAGTATTCATTTAAAAATCTGTATTTTCGCAGACTAAATAATTTTTAAAGAGTTAATTACAATGACACTTTTAGGACAGATAAGAAAGAAATCTTGGCTTGTGGTGGTGTTCATCGCTGTAGCACTTGTATCATTTTTCATTAATCCTGATACTGTAGAGAAGATGATGGGCAATGACCCGAATGTCTTCGGTGAGGTAAATGGAGAGAAAATAACTAGAGAAGAGTATCTAGAAACTCTCAATATGATGCAGCAGCAAGCACAGCAGCAAGGGCAGTCGCCTAACGGTCTGGAAGAGCAGGCTTGGCAGAGTATAGTACAATCTAAACTTATCAAACAGGAGTTTGAGAAATTAGGTTTGAAAATGACAGAAGAGTTTTTCTGGAACCAGCTGCCGTTTGACCCTATGTTTGCCCAAAATCCTAACTTTAATGTAAGTGATTTTAAAAAGCGGATAGAACAGCTGAAATCAGGCAATGTGGATGAATATAACTCATGGCTTAGTTTTAGAAAGGGGATAGAGTACAGAATCATGGCTCGTCAGGTATTTACCAACCTTTCTGTAGGGCTTACTTCTAATAAGAAAGAAGCCGAACTGATGCTGAAATACAGGGATGAGCTGGCGAATATAGAATATGTGAAGATAAGCTATGATGATTTTGCAAAGAAAAATCCAGTGAAAGTTACTTCTCAGGATTTGGTGGAATATATCAAGAAATATCCACATACTTTCAAGACGGCAGAGAGCAGAAATTTAGGGTTGGTTTATTTCAAAGCTGAACCTACACAAGCGGATGAAGCGGCTACTTTGGCAGAAATCAACAAACTTTATAATGATGGAATAGATGTAGGGAATGGATTGGAAAACTTCAAGACTAATAAGAGCGATAGTTTATTCGTGCTGACGCATTCTCAGGCTGGTTTTGACCCGAACTATTATTCCAAAGAACAGCTTCCAGCAGGAATCAGAGAGCAGGTGGCAGGAGCGGCGCTTGGGCAGACTTTCGGCCCTTATAAAGAAGGGAACTATTATGTAGTTTCTAAACTTTTGAACAAAAAAGCTACGGACTCTATCCGTTCAAGACATATTTTGATTGCTTATCAAGGTCTTCCAACTGCACAAGGCGAAGCTACAAAACGAACAAAAGAACAAGCGAAGCAATTAGCAGAAAAAATAGCATCAGAATCAAAAGCAAATTCAGTGAAGTTTGAAGAATATCTTAATCTTTCTGCTGATGGTTCTGCTCAGAATGGTGGAGATTTGGGATGGAGAACTACAGGACAGGCTGGTTTCGTTCCAGAGTTCCAAAATTATCTTGATAAAAGCCCGAAAGGTGCTGTAGATGTGGTGGAATCTCAGTATGGATACCATATCATCAACATCACAGACAGAAAACCTGGTGCGATGTCTTATAAAGTAGCGAATTTGGTGAAAGAAATCAAAGCATCAAATGCTACAACGGACAAACTTCATGCTCAGTCTACAAGTTTTGCTCAGCAGATACAAGGAAAAGGATTTAATGAGTTTGTAAATGTTGCAAAGAAAAACAATTATAACTTCCAAAATCCTAAACTAGTTCAAAGATTCCAAGGGCAGCTTTTAGGAACAGATAAAGATGCTGAAATCCTAAAATGGGCTTTTGACAAAAAGAGAGAAAAAGGACAGAGCGAAATGTTTACAACTGCCAATGGAGATAGAATCGTGGTTTATCTGAATGGTAAACAGTCTGAAGGTCTTGTAGATCCAGAAGCTGTAAGAGAGCAGATAGAACCTATTGTAAAAAATCAGCTTTTGGCGAAAGAAATTGGGAAAAAAATATCCACAGCAAAAGCTCAGGATTTGGCTACGATTGCTAATTTGTTTGGTGTGAGCAAAGAATCAGGACAAATCAATCTGCTTAGCCCTGTTTTAGGAGGAGCAGTAGAGCCTAAGGTAGCAGGAGCAGCCTTTGCGATTGGTAAGGATAAAACATCTAAACCGATAGATGGTAATGCGGGAGTGTATGTAGTAGTAAACAAAGGTGTGACTGTGAACAAGCAAGATGCAGGAGACATCAAACAACTTCAGCAGCAGCTTATGCAGCAAAACTCAAATGTTTTCCCACAAGCATTCATGAGAAGCTTGCAGAATAATGCTGATATCAAAGATTATAGAATACAAGTTTATGATTTAGCGGGTCACTAATTCAAAAAATAACGAAAAAGAGGTTTTTTCTAAAAGCCTCTTTTTTGTCCTTATATCAACAAATTTTTAACTACTGGTCTTATGAAAAGTAAATTAGAAATAGAATACGAAATTCTAAACATAGATACACTCTCGGAAACAGAAAAAAAACTTTTTGAAGAAGCGAAAAACTCCAGATTAAAGGCATATGCGCCTTATTCTAAATTTCTGGTAGGCTGCTCTATTTTATTAGAAAATGGCGAAATTTACACAGGAAGCAATCAGGAGAACGCGGCCTATCCATCTGGGCTGTGTGCAGAGAGAAGCGTGATTTTTTGGCTGGGAGCCAATTTCCCTAACCAAAAAATAGAAAAACTGTTCGTTATTGGTGGTTTGGAGGAGAATCCAGACTTAGACAGGATAGTTCCTCCGTGTGGCTCATGCAGGCAGAGTATAGTAGAATACGAAGTAAAACAAGCACAAAATATAGAAATCTACATCGCAAGCATCAGCGGAGAGAAGATTATAAAAATAAATTCCATAAAGGATTTACTGCCTTTCTCTTTTGATACTACTTTTTTATAGTAAAATATAAAGCAAAATAAACCCTTCCAAGATTTTCTTGGAAGGATTTTTAGTTAATGTTTTCTTATTGTTCTATTGGTTTTTAGAATGAGATATACAATATAAATTTCAATCGCAACTCCTAATATAAAAAACACTTCATATAGGTTTTTACCTGTGATTTTGAGAATTACTCCTCCTATTACTAATGATATACCAAGGAGTAAGAATAATAAATGTTTCATAATAATATAATTTTTAAGTGTTTAAATTTACCATCATCAACTGATTTCCTTTGCTATATATTGCAAGAATTAATAACTTTTTTATGTATCAATTTCCTTTAGGAAGTTCAATAAAAAGATTAGTTTAATACACCTAAAGAATTTTTAGTGTAAAATTTATCTTTATTGATACTACGAATATATAAAATTTTTTTAAAATAAAATATGTAAATAGTAGTAAATAACAATATTTATGAAAAGCCAGATGATTAAAAATCCTCTCCAGAAAGAAAATGTCCAAAAAAATCTTTTTTGGTTTTCAGATAATCTCGGTTTTCTTCGTTGGGTTTTATTTCCAGTGGAATGCGGGAGTGAAGTTTTATTTTGCTGTTTTCTACGAAACTGAGTTTGTCTGGGTTGTTGGTAATGAGGTTGATTTCCTTTATCCCAAGTATTTCTAAAATATCAATCGCCACACTGAAATTCCTGTCGTCAGCAGGAAGTCCCAGTTCTAGATTGGCTTCCACAGTGTCTAAGCCTTTTTCTTGTAGAGCATAGGCTTTCAGCTTGTTGATAATGCCAATATTTCTGCCCTCTTGCCGTAGATAGACAATCACGCCGCCGTGTTTTTGGGTATACTGCATCGCGGAGGAAAGCTGCTGTCCGCATTCGCATTTTTTAGAATGGAAAACCTCTCCTGTGATGCATTCAGAATGAAAACGAACATTTACCATGCTGGATAAGTCCGTATTTTCTGCTATCAAAGCAAGATGCGGCATCCAATCTTGTTCCTTTTCAGAGAAAGCGATGATTTTGAATTTTCCGTACTCTGTAGGGACATTAGCCTCAGCCTGAATTTTTACCATTCTATAAAGTGTCTTTTAGGGATTCTATCAGAGTGATATTGGTTTTGATATTTACTAAAAACCTATTGAGAACCTCTTGTTCATCTGCATTGAGGCTATTCTTTAGCTTTTGTATTTTTTTATAAGATTTTTCATAATTATACAAAGCCTTTTCTTTTCCCATGGTGTTGTGCTCTTTCACAGCATATAGGTATTCTGTGATGTAGAATTTCAGATTAGAAAACTCCTCATTTACAGGTTTTTGTGAGAAAGAGGAGCACGAACTAAAAGCATTGGTAATATCCGAAGAGTATTTTATTAGGTCTAAATTATCACTGATATTTTTGACTACATCTTCAGGCGATTTTTCAGAGATGTTGGCAATCAAGGCGGTAGTAGGAGACAGATTATTTTTTTCTGTTGCACACGCAGATACTACAAAACCACATATTCCGACAATTCCCAATGCTTTTAGTACATTCATTATTCTTTCTTTTTGTATAATACAGGATTTAGAGTCTCATCATTATACATTTTCATTTGTTTATAAGTTTTAATTTTTACGAGCCCGTTTTCTATGTCATTCAGCAGCTGATCAATAGCAGAGCTAAGGTCTTTCTTTTGCTCCAAAAGCGTATTCAGCTTCGTTTGGCATTTCTCTCTATGCTCATCACTTGCAGATGTTCTATTGGCTTCTAAGTCCATATGATAGACTTTTAGAGCCAAAATGGACAGTCTGTCCACCGCCCATGCAGGTGTTTCTGTGTTTATCTTGGCATCGGCATTTGGTGTGGTATTTTTGTATTTGTTTAAAAACCAACTGTCTATAAATTCCACTAAATCAGTTCTTTTCTGATTAGAAGCATCTATTCTTCGTTTGATTTCTAAAGCTTTTACAGGATCTATATTTTCATCACGGATGATATCCTCCAAATGCCACTGAACTGTGTCAATCCAGTTTTTGTCATACAAAATTTGTTCCAAACTATTATTTTCATAGTGATTTGGTTTCACTGCATCTACATCATCAGTGATGTGATAGTCCTCTATTGACCTATTGAAAATGCTCCAAGCGTATTCAGAGAAAGAATTATTATTCATAAAATTTATTTAGTTGTTTTGTCTTCAGTATTATCGTTTTCTTTGTCATCCTCTTTCATAGATTTTTTAAACTCTTTGATTCCAGAGCCTAATCCCTTCATAAATTCAGGAATTCTTTTAGCTCCGAAAAGTAGTAAAATGAGGATAGCAATGACTAAGATTTCTCTCATTCCTAGTCCCATAAATAGTGGTGTTAGAATACTGCTCATAATTTTTTATTTTGGTAGAACAAAATTAAACAATTTTTAGGATAAAGTTAATCATAAACTTAGCTAGTTACCCAGCTCAATGGATCTACAGGATTTGTCTGATTCCAAATTTGGAAATCAAGGGTGTAAGTCCCATCAAAGTCAAGTCCTACTTCTCCTATATTTGTTCCTGCGGAAATAGTCTGGTTTTTAGAAACATAGGTGCTGGCTAAATTACTATAAATAGTGAAATAATTTCCATGTTTTACCATCACGGTTTTTGAACCACCACTGGCCAAAACATTTACCACCACACCAGCAAAAACGCTTCTCGCCTTCGTTCCTGCATCTACAGCGATTTTGATTCCATTGTTTTCTATAACAACTCCCTTGTAAACAGGGTGCGGCTGTCTTCCGAAGCGCTGTGTAACCCGTCCACGCTGCACAGGGAAAGAAAGTCTTCCTCTATTTTCTGCGAAACTGTTACTAGCAGAACTTCCTGCACCAGCTGATGCCATTGCCCGCTCATCCACAGCTTTTTTCTCAGACTCTGTTTTTTTGGCTACAGCTTCTGCATTTACTCTGGCAGCCTCGGCTTTACTTGCGGCTATTTTTGCTTTTTCAGCCGCTTCCATTTTTGCTTTTTCAGCCGCTATTCTTTTGGCTTCGTTGTTGGCTTCTATGGCTTTTCTTTCCTCTTCAGCTTTTTTTCTAGCGATTTCAGCTAGTCTTCTTTCTTCCTCTTCTGCTTTTCTTTTTGCTCTTTCGGCCTCTTCACGCGCTCTTCTATTGGCTTCTTCTATTCTCGCTTTTTCTTTTTCAGCCTCTATTCTCGCTAGTCTTAGTTTTTCTTCACGCGCTTTTCTTTCAGCCTCTTCTTTCGCTTTTGCGATTCTGATTTCTTCAGCGATGATTTTTCTGATTTCGCCTTCTAACCTTTTGGATTCAGATTGTTTTTGTTTAAGTTCAGCCACTAGTCTGGCTTCATTCTTTTTGAAATCTTCTAATAAAATTTCTTTTTCTTTTCTTTCCTGAGCGATTACTTCCAAATCTTTAGCCTGTTTCAAGAGAAGATTCTCCTTGTCTTTTTTGGATTTTTCTCTTAGGGCAATTGTACTTTTTATCTTTTTGGCTTTGTCAGATATTTCTGTTGCTTTTTTGTCTTGGTATTCTCCATATTGTTTCAAATATTGCACTCTACGAAGCGCCTGTCCCAAGTCTTGGGAAGACAAAATGAAAGTTACTTTGTTCTGTACGCCTTTGTTTTTATAGGCCTTTACGAGGATTTCGGCGTAATTTTTACGGAGAACTTTCAGCTCTCGGTTGTATTTATTGATTTCTAACTGACGAAGATAAATATCATCCTCTATGAATCTTTTTTCTTTCTGTGTATTGCCATAGACTTTCTCACGAAGGGCAATTTTTTTGTTAATATCATTGAGGTAAGATATGGACAGTCTGGCTTCTGACTTTGTTTTAGCCAAGTTAGCATTGATGGTTTCGATTTGTTTTTTTAATTCAGCGTTTTGCCTTTGTAAATCCTCCTTGCTTCTTTGAGCGAGAAAGAGCGAAGCAGACAAAATTCCAATAAATAAGCTTATCTTCCTGAAATACATTAGAAATCTCGTTTTTTATAATTATTAGGTACCGAATATGGAGTTTCCATTCTAGAAAAGTCAAATTTCGTGTTTTCTATTAGAATTTGGTCAGTTTTCTTACCTTTTATAACTATTTTAACATTTTTAGGGAGTTTTACTCCATTGATATCTATCCAGTTGTCATAGAATATTTCCAGATTATCCGCAGTTTTCGTGTCTTTTAAAGAAACTTTGGTAAGGTTCAGATCATTAGAAAAACGGAATTCTGTAAGGTATTCACTGGTTTTCCCATCGATGTTTACTTTCTGTACAGTAATCGGTTTTAGGATGTATTCTTCGGCTTCTTTGGTTAGATTAAAATCTTTTTCATTGACAGGAAAGAAAACTTTTCCGACTAATAAATTTTGAAGTGAATAATAGTCTAAAAAATTGACTTTCAGTAAATTATTAAGATAAGAAAAATCAGAATCGATATAAGTTCTGCTCAGTTTTTCGTAGGCTTTTAGTCCCTTGGGAGTTGCTATTCCGCGGCCTACATTCATAAACAGAGCAGACATATTCATCCATATTTTCTGGTTGTTTTCTATGTAGATAGTTGCATGAATGGTAGGAACGAATTTTCCTACTTCTGCATCTATTTTAGAAGTGATTTTAAGGGCATCAAAATCAGATTTTTTCGTGATAGCATCATAGAAATTTTTGTTGCTGGAAACAGCAGGAATTTCTGAGTTCACAGCGATGCTTTTTTTAGCACCACAAGAGGCTAAAAGCACCATAATGGCGGATAGAGCTATTAATTTCTTCATTTTGTTAATCATTAAAATCACTTCTAAAAAATATTATTCAGAGAAATCCAATACGGAAAAATCTCCCAAAGAAAGATTGATAGAAGTTCCGATATACTTCGCTGAGTTCCCAATCATGGAGTTACTCAGGTTAGCAGACTGGATTTCTGTTCTTTCTTGGATGAGAGAATTATCTATATTAGAATTTTTTACTATTGTATTATTACCCAGAGAAACTCTTGGCCCTATGATAGAATTTACGATTTTCACATTCTCTCCGATGAAACATGGAGGAATTATCAAACTATTTTCTATCTGTGCAGAAGCTGGATACTGGGAAAGATTTTCTTTTTCGTATTCTAGAATCTTACCATTAGTCTGCACGGTAATGGTCTTGTTTCCGCAGTCCATCCAGTCATTTACCTTTCCTAAAGAGAATTTTGCTCCTTTTTTTCTTAGGTTTTCTAGTGCTGTCGTCAGCTGGTATTCACCGCCATCTTTGATGTCGTTACTCATGATGTAGTCTATTTCACCCATGAGTTTTTCAGCGCTGTTGAAATAGTAAATCCCGATAATCGCCAAATCAGACACAAACTCTTTTGGTTTTTCTACAAAGTCCGTGATGAAGCCATAGTCGTCCAGTTTCACTACTCCGAAGGCACTCGGGTCATCTACTTTTTTTACCCAAATTACTCCATCAGAATTGGTATCCAAATGAAAATCAGCTCTAAATAATGTATCTGCAAAAGCGATGATTACAGGCCCCTGCATACTTTCTCTTGCACAGTTGATAGCATGAGCTGTTCCCAAAGCTTCTGTCTGGTGGTATATGCTTCCTTTTGCACCTAATTTTTCTGCAACAGCCAATAAATCCTGCTCCACTTGACTCCCGAAATCACCAGTGATGAAGGCAACTTCATCTATTTTCTGATTTACCACCTTTGCGATGTCCTCTACCAATCTTTGCACGATAGGTTTTCCTGCGATAGGAATCAAAGGTTTTGGCACAGTCAAAGTGTGCGGTCTCAATCGGGAACCCTTTCCCGCCATAGGTATTATTATTTTCATAATAGTTGTATTTTTTATAGTTTAGGTTTTACATTCATTATTTCGTTCCAGAACTTCCGAAACCTCCTGCGCCTCTTTCTGTTTCGTCAAGGGTTTCTACTTCTTCCCACTGGGCAGTTTCGTGTTTTGCGATGACCAGCTGGGCAATTCGCTCTCCATCATTGATGACAAATTCATTTTTGGATAGGTTTGCGAGAATCACGCAGATTTCTCCGCGGTAGTCTGCATCTATCGTTCCAGGGCTATTCAGACAAGTAATTCCGTGCTTGGCAGCCAGTCCGCTGCGAGGTCTTACTTGGGCTTCGTATCCAGCTGGCAGAGCTATGAAAATACCTGTTGGGATAATCGTTCGCTCTAGAGAACCTAACCGAACAGGCTCTGTGATATTCGCATACAAATCCATTCCAGCTGAAAGCTCGGTCTGGTACTTTGGAAGTGGGTGTTTGGATTTATTTATAATTTTAATTTTCATCTTTTCAAAAATTTTTTCAAGAGAGTTCTTTCCTTAAAAACGACAAATATCAGAAAAATTACAAAAATAATGTTACTGATGATGTAATTTTCTCTAAAATATTTAAAAGAAATCATCCCCAATCCTATGGAAAGAAGCAAATAGATTACTATTTTTCCCGTATTATAAGGAATCGGATATTTTATTTGTCCCCAAATATAGGAAATTATCATCATAGACATGAAAGTCAGCAGCGCTGCCACTGCACTTGCCCAGTATCCATATTCAGGAACGAAAAAATAATTGACAGACACCGTAATCGCTGCACCAATGAGGGAAATATACAGCCCTACGATGGTCTGGTCAGAGAGTTTGTACCAAATGGACAAATTAAGATATATCCCCAAAAACACAGCTCCCAGCATAAGGCACGGAATCAGTTCTATGCCTTCGTAGTAGAGAGGATTGTTAATATATATTTTGGAAATCCAAGAAATATTGGTGATAAGTCCTAGGAAAATCACACAGCTGCATATCACGAAGATGTCCATCAGCAGGGTGTAAGTTCTCTTTGCATTTTCGTTTTTAAAACTAGAAAAGAAATACGGCTCTATCCCTAATTGGTAGGCCTGCCTAAAAACGGTGATGAATGTCGCTATCTTATAGACTGCCCCATATACACCTATTTGGTGTTTGCTTTCTTCTTCAGGGAGGAGGTATTTTAGGAATTGTCTGTCCATCGTCTGGTTGATGATGCCCGCCAGCCCTGCTACCATCACAGGCCAAGAGTAGTTCATAATTCTTTTCCATAAAGAAAAATCAAAACTCCTAAAACTGAAATTCACAAATTCCTTGGAAACTATGAGCAGCGAAACGATGCTCTGAACCAAATTTGCCACAAAGACATATCCCACGCCAAATTCAGCATCGTATTTCAGTCCGAGGAAGCCATTGGGTAAATTAGGAAGAATATTGATGAAAAACACCACCAGCCCAAAATAAATCACGCTTCCCGCTACCTTAGACACTACATACCGCAGTGGTTTTCCCTCTAAACGAAGCACTGCCGAAGGAATCGTAGAAAAGGCATCAATAGAAAGAATGAACAAAAATAAAATCAAGAAATGAATTTGGTCTGGCGTATGAAAATATTCTGTAACCTCGCGCCGAAATACCCAGCCCAAGACCAAATAAATAAAAGACATTGCCAAGATGCTCATGGAACAAGTGGAAACCAGCGTTTCTTTGCTGATGTCTTTCTCTTGAGCAAAACGAAAAAACGAGGTCTCCATGCCGTGCGTCAGAAAAACTGTAACCACTCCCGCGATGGAGTACCAATCCACAAAAGGAGCAGACTCCGCTGGCGAAAATGCCCTTGTGATAATAGGTGCGATGAGGAAAGGAAATATCCTCACCAGTACCGAACTGATGCCGTAGAGTGCCGTTTGTCCTAATAGTTTTTTAATCAAAACTTTAATTTTGATGCAAAAGTAAGATTATTTTATCTGAAAATTGTACTTTTGTTCACTATGAAAAATAATATTTCTTGTATTTTAGTTTTTATTTTTGGGTGTGTAGGATATTTACACGCACAGTTTTCTCCCAAAAATATCACCAAAGATTTGGATAAAAAAGCCGTGAAATATGCAGACAGCTTGTATGCTAAGCTCAGCATGGATGAGCGTATCGGGCAGCTCTACATTGTGGCGCTTTATACCAATAAAGACCAAAACCATATCTCAGGAGTGAGAAAACTGGTAGAGCAGGAGCGGATAGGAGGAATTATCCTGATGCAGGATGATGCCGAACAGGAAATAGCGCTGGTAAATGAATTTCAGAAGAAATCCAGAGTGCCGATGCTCTTTGGTATGGATGCCGAATGGGGGCTTTATCAGAGAATAAAAACTGCACACAAATTCCCTTGGGCGATGACCCTTGGAGCGATTCAGGATAATAATTTGGTTTATGAAATGGCTTCTAAAATAGCAGAAGATGCAAAGAAAATGGGAATCTACTGGAATTTTGCTCCTGTGGTGGATGTGAATACCAATCCTAAAAACCCGATTATAGGCAATCGCTCGTTTGGTTCAGATGTTCAGAATGTAATCGCGAAAGCTCTCGCTTATGCCCAAGGTTTGCAGGACAATGGTGTGCTGGCGGCGATTAAACATTTCCCAGGGCATGGGGATACGGATGTAGATTCGCATTTGGATTTACCAGTGGTAAAACATAGTCTGGAGAGGCTGAATAAAATAGAATTGGCACCCTTCAATGCCTTGATGGACAAGAAAATAGGTGGGGCGATGATAGCGCATCTCTATGTTCCACAGCTGGAAAAAGGGAAAAACATCCCTGCTTCTATTTCTTATGATATTGTAACGAATTTGCTCAAAAATAAATTCCGATACCAAGGGCTGGTCATTACCGATGCCCTGAATATGAATGCTGTTGCTAAAAAATATCCTGCTGGGGAATTGGATTTGACGGCGTTCAAGGCGGGGAATGATGTTTTGCTTTTTAGCCAAGATGTGCCGACAGGAAAAAAGTTGATAAAAGAAGCGCTCCAAAAAGGAGAAATCAGCGAAAAAAGGCTGGAAGAGAGCGTGAAAAAGATTTTGAAAACGAAATATCTTTTGGGGCTTCAGAATTTGCGACCGCTTAGTTCAGAAGGAATCAATAATGCTCTGAATAATGATTCTCACGCGAAAATTTCAGAGAAGTTGTACGCCAATGCTTTGACTTTGTTAAAAGATGAAAAACAGCTTTTCCCACTTAGAGAAAAGGAAGTTTATTATCTTCCGTTAGAAGAGGCTTCGCACGAGGCGTTTTTACAAGAATTGTCCAAAGAAATTAAGGTTAAAAAAATATCTTTCAAAGAAATCCAATCTATCCCCGAAAATGCAGTGGTAATCATCGGACTTCATAAGGATAATTCTACGGCTTACAAGCCTTACAAAATATCGTGGGAGAGCAAAAGGCTCATTAACCAAATGAAATCAAGAAATAAAGTGATTCTCAATGTGTTCGGGAGTCCATATGCTCTTCAGGATGTGGATATTAGCGGAATTTCATCGGTTTTGGTTTCTTATGAAAATAATCCTCTCTCGATGAAAGCTACAGCGGAAGCTTATTTAGGAAAACAAAAGATAAACGGAAGACTGCCAGTGGTAGTAAATGAACAAATAAAATACGGAATGGGAATAGATGTCCCAAAACAAAAATAAATAGAGAAAATGTTAAAAATAGGAATATTATGTTACCCTACTTATGGGGGGAGTGGAATAGTGGCGACAGAACTAGGAATGAACCTTGCCCGAAAAGGCTATGAGGTGCATTTCATCAGCTCCGAGCTTCCAGCAAGGCTGGATATGACCAGACCTAATATCTTTTTTCATAAAGTGAATGTGCAGGCATATCCCTTATTTAGGCATCAGCCGTATGATATCGCGCTGTCTTCTATGATATATCAGGTGGTGTGTATGTATCAGCTGGATGTACTCCATGCTCATTACGCTATTCCGTATGCCTATGCGGCTTTTACAGCGAAACAGATGCTGAAAGAAAAAGGCAAGGATTTACCACTGGTGACTACACTTCACGGAACGGATATTACTTTGGTGGGGCAGCACCCGAGCTATAAACATGCGGTGGAATTTTCTATCAATCAGTCTGATGCGCTGACTTCGGTTTCGGAAAGTTTGAAACAGGATACATTGGCTTTTTTTGACATTAAAAAAGAAATCAATGTGATTCCTAACTTCATTGAGGAGAGACATTTTGAGCAATGTTCGGTTTGTTTTAGAAATCAGTTTGCGGAGGAGAATGAGAAGATTTTGGTGCATATTTCTAACCTTAGACCTGTTAAAAGAATTCAGGATGTTTTGGAGATTTTTGAAAAGGTAAATCGGGAAATTCCGAGTAAACTAATCATAGTAGGCGAGGGCCCTGAAATGGAAAAAGTAAATGCTTTCTTATCAGAAAAACCAGATTTTATTGACAAAATAAAAATCATGGGAAAAGTAAATGACCTTCGCCCAGTGCTTACCTATGCAGATGTGTTCCTTCTTCCTTCGGAAAAGGAGAGTTTTGGTCTGGCGGCGCTAGAGGCTATGGCGGCAGGAACGCCTGTAGTCAGCAGTAATACGGGAGGAATTCCAGAGGTTAATATTCAGGGAAAGACAGGATTTTTGGCGAATGTAGGCGATGTGGAGAAAATGGCTGAATATACACTTCAGATTTTGTCTGACGAAACTGTTTTAAAGGAAATGAAAACAAATGCTACAGAAGTAGCAAAGACTTTTGATTATAATAAAATCATTCCGATGTATGAGAATTTATATCAGGAAACGATAAAAGAATTTAAGGGCGAGAAATAAAATGGATAGAGAAATTTATTTTGCTGGTGGGTGTTTCTGGGGAACGGAGCATTTTTTCAAGCAAATCAACGGAGTAACAACTACGCAGGTAGGCTATGCCAATGGAAATATAGAAAATCCCACTTATGAGCAGGTGTATACCGACAGCACGGGCTTTGCAGAGGTGGTGAAGGTGGCTTATGACCCAAAGGTGGTAAGTCTGGAAATGCTTTTGGATTTGTTTTTTAAAACAATAGACCCTACAAGCCTTAATCAGCAGGGAGAAGACATCGGAACGCGCTACAGAACAGGAATTTATTGGGTAAATTCAGAAGATGAAAAAGTGGTAAAAGAGGCACTTTCGGAACTTCAAAGAAATTATGAAAAACCCATAGTGGTGGAAAACGAGTCTTTGAAAAATTTTTACAGTGGAGAAGAATATCATCAGGATTATTTAGATAAAAACCCAAGTGGATACTGCCACATCAACCCAGAATTATTCGAACTCGCGAAAAAGGCTAATCTGAGATAGTTTTATCCATTAACACTTTTCCTTGATAAATTTTTTCATAACGAATGAGCTGTTCTCCTTTGAAATAGCCGATATAATAAGCGCGCTCTTGGCTGTGTTCTTCGGCTTCTTCTTGGGTGATTTCATCGTATAAATAAGTGGGCTGGTCGGTTGCTTTTTTATGTAAATCAGAGCAGTTGAGGAAATAGCGAACGATCACATTTTCTTTGTATAAATAGAGTTTTTGTCCATTCATAGGGATTTCAGCGAAGACTTTTTCCTGAACAATGGGTGTGATAGGAATTTTAGGCTCAAAAGATGACTTGGCTTGGAAAAGGTATTGAGAATCAATGTTTATTTCGGAACTTTTTACTTTGAACACTTTACGCTCCCATTGGTTGCCCAATAAGAAATACTGAAAACCATCCTTTTCTCCACAATACTCATAAGTAAATAAGGATTGCAAGGGAAAAGCTTCTGTGGCTTTTCTTTCTTCTGGTGAATTTTTGCAACAGAATAAGGCTAACAAAGAGGCTAATAAGGTCATTTTTTTCATTCTTTTTTACTAAATATATAAGTATCTGCTTCTTCAAAGTTAGGGTACTGCCCTCCAAAGACTTCTCTTACTACAATTTTACCGAGGTAACGTTCTAAAGGCAAGTAGATATCCTCAGCATCTGTACAGATGAACTCTAAATAAGGCATTTTTAGCAAAGGAGAGGCGTCTTTTATAGGGTTAAAACATATCTTTAAGTTCCGAAGGGTCTCCATACCTACCAAATCGCTAAGGTCTTCTATTTTGTTTTGCTCTAAGTTCAATTCCTCCAAGGATAGATGCTTCAAAGGGGAAAGGTCTTTTACCTCATTGTGATACAAATATAAGGTGGTGACCTTCTTAAGGGCTTTCAATGGAGATAAATCTCTGATTTGGTTCCTATCTAACTGCAAATATTCAAGATTGGGCAACCACGCCAAGGGGGATATATCGGTGATTTGGTTTCTATCCAACCAAAGCTCAGTTAGGTTTTGTAATTTAGCGATTCCTATTAAAGAAGTGAGCTTATTGCACGATAATCTTAATTCTTTTAGCTTGGAAAGTTCGCAAAAAGGAGTTATATCACTCACGCCACTGTCATAAACCTCTACTTTTTTAAGTTTTTTGTACTTAGCAAGAGGTGTATAATCTGTTGCCTTGACATTCAAATAGAGTTTTTGTAGCTTTTCCAAGGGTGGTAAGGATTCTAAATCGGTAATATTCTCCGATAGCAACTCTAATTCCTTTATATTGGAGAACATTTGCAAGTCGGCTAAGTCCTCCGAGTGCAAATCATCGTTATGAATGAGCATTTTGGTAATCAAAGGCGCTCCTTCTTCTTTGACCAACACCCTCCTCCCCTCTTTTACAAGAAGGTCTTCGTGTTTCTTTTTCAGATATTGCTTTACTTTTTGCTCTATGAGCTTGCTCTTAAAGGTAATGTAACTCATTTTGTTTTATTTAATACATCTTCAAAATTAAGTATTTCGTATTCTTCATTCAAGTGATATTTTTCTTTGGTTTCCTCATACCAAGTGTCATGTTCTTCCTGAAAATCATTAGTATCAGAGGGGGTTCCGTCCTGCCAATACATATTTCCTTTGGCTATCTCCATTGCGTTGTGATAGGTAAGCTCGTGCGTAATGCAGAATAAAAAATTCTTAAGATTTTTAGGCGGGGTTGCAAATAGGCTATTTTGAGCTAATTTCTTAGTGGCTTCTTCCCAGCTAAGTTCGGCGTAATGTACCATATAGTGCTTGAGCCATTCGCAATAGGAATAGTGGTTGTAAATCCAATAACACTGGTTTTCTGTGTCTTCATATACGATTCCATCATACAAGCCATTTTCGTGAGGCTCGGTTCCTATCTGTGCTAATCGTTTTTGTAAGGTATTCATTTTTTCTTAATCAAAATATCTCCTTCGTTTAAAGAAAGATTTTCAAATTCTTTCCAATATTCTCTCGCATCGGTTTCTACATCATCTACAATCCGAAAATCAGCAAAAGCCATAGAGGGCGCAGGTAGCACAATAACTTTCTCTATAGCTACGGGTTCCAAATGATAAGTATCCAAAAGTTTTTTGAGAAATAAAAGCTGTTCCAATTCCTTTTTATAAGTTATAAGTGCTTGTTTCTCTTCTTGCAAAAGGGAAACTTCTTTAAGCTGATGAACAACTTTTTGGAGTTCTTCTTCTATAAGTTGTTTTGCTGTTTTCATTATTACAATCCGTATTTTTTCCAGCCCCCATCGTGCCTTTGACAGTCATCTATCTTCCACTCGCCATCTTTTCTGATGATGAGAAAACGAAACTGATTATCACGATTATTTTGGGTGTAGAGGTACATCTTATTCTTAGTTACTGTCTCGCTATCAATGATTTGATGTGCTCCATAAGTACCTCCCTCGTTTAGTGAAAAATGAATTCCTTCAGGACGATAGCCCGCCCTGCGCTTGTCGGTACAATACTTTTGGAAGAGAGTTTTGCATTTTTCTTGTACCAAAAGCTCACCCTCTTGGGTATCATCATTCTTGGCAGCAAAAGCCTCCCACTCGGTCATTGCCGTAAAGAAATCTAAGAGTAATTGCTTTACTACGGGCAAATCATCAGTAGGGGGTACTGCTGGTTTCTTCTTGCCTGCCGTGCGTTGGGCTTGTTCAAAGGCTTTTATCTGCTCGGCAGTGAAAGGTTTGTCAAGGTAGAAACTCACTTTGTTATAATGCGCCACTGCCATGAGTCCTTCAAAGGTAACCCGCGTTCTCTTTAGCGAAAGAGACTTCAGGCGTGGTACTTGCAAGACGATTTTTAGCGTCTCATCAGTTACGGGACAACCATCCAGCGAGATATGGTCAATAGGTTTGTCAGCAAAGTACTTAAAGCCTTCGCCTGTAACTTGTTTATTATCTTCCAAGAAAAGAAGTTTTAGTTTGGGCAAAGTCGCCAAGTACTGTAGTGCTTCATCGGTAATATCAGTATTGATAAAGCCCATATTGACCAAAGACTTTACTTGTACGATCTGTTCAACCATCTCGTCGGTTAGGGCGACATCCTTGTAATGATTTCCCTTGCAAAAGCGCTCCTCGGTTACTTCCTTGAGCGCGGCTTCTAAAGTAATAGGGTATTTGTATGCAGCCATTTTTTATAAATAAGAATAAAAGCGGAAATTATTCCGCTTTGTTTTGTTTTTCTTGTTTTGAACGAAGTTTGATGTTTAGGAATTCAACCGTTAAACTGAATGCTAAGCAAGAATAAATAATATTTTTGCTAATGTGCTGGTGGATACCTTCTGCAACGAGTAATACACCGATTACAACCAAGAAAGAAAGCGCCAGCATCTGTAAACTCGGATGAGCGTTTATAATGCTGCTCACCTTTCCAGCGAAGAGCATCATTATTGTCATAGAGATAATTACAGCCGCAATCATAATCGCCACATTATCAACAAGTCCCACTGCCGTAAGGATAGAGTCCAAAGAGAACACCATATCCACTAAGATAATCTGCACGATAACCATCGTAATCGCCGCAGAGGCTTTGGATGTATTAGATTCTTCGTGTGCATCGCCTTGCATTTTGTGGTGGATTTCCATCGTACTTTTCACGATAAGGAAAAGCCCTCCACAGAGTAGAATGATGTCTTTCCAGCTTAATGCTAGTGCATTCCCTGGGTTTTGTGGATCATTGAACCAATCTAATGTGAGAACAGGGTCGCTCAGCCCGATTAACCAACTGATGGTCAATAATAATCCCACACGGAAAATCATCGCAAAAAACAGCCCGATATTTCTGGCTCTATTTTGCTGATGAGCAGGGAGTTTATTGGACAAAATGGAAACGAAAATAATGTTATCCACTCCCAAAACCACCTCCAAGAAGGTCAAAGTTAATAAACTAATCCAAATCTGCGGATCCGCAAAATTTGGCATCGATAATGATAATAGTTCCATAGATAAAAGTTAAAATATGCGCAAATATAGAAAAATAAATTAGTTAAAAATACATAATATGAACAGGGTTTTGTTTTAAATCATTATCACTATCTTTGCCCTATGATTAGGGTAACTAAAATTTTTACTTTTGAGACGGCTCATGTCCTCTATGGATATGATGGAAAATGCAAGAATATACACGGACATTCTTACAAACTTTTTGTGACCATAAAGGGAAAACCGATAGATGATATTAACAACGAAAAGAACGGAATGGTGCTTGACTTCGGCGACCTCAAAGCCATTGTGAAAGAAGAAATCGTGGATGAATGGGACCACGGACTGATGGTGAATGCGCTCTCTCCTCATAAGGATTTAGGGAAAGAATTGGAGCAGAAAGGACATAAAGTCATCTATTGTGATTATCAGCCTACTTGCGAAAATATGCTCTACGAAATCGCGGATAAAATCAAAAAAAGACTGCCAAGCCAAGTGCAGCTCGTATATCTAAAACTCCACGAAACCGAAAACTCCTACGGAGAATGGTTTGCGGAGGATAATGAATAATTAGATAAAATGAATACAAAACAAGAAGCTGAAAAACTTTTCCCAAATTGGAAAGCTACTCCATGTGTTACAGGTAGAATAGCCAAGGAAGAGGACGTGAAAAATGAAAATGCAGTTTTTGTGATTGAAAATACCGATGTAGAATTTCATAAAGCATATGACATGAAACTGCCCAAACTTGCTAAAATGCATAGTGATGAAGGTTCTGAATTTGTAGTAGTTATACAGGTAGAAGAATGTGTACAAGGAGTTATTGTAGGTTATAAGAATGCCGATGGAAGATTTGGGGCAGGACTGTTCCATGAATTTGAGTTTTTAGAATAGAAAATACATCATGCTAAAGATAAATTTAGAAAATTATAAGAAAATTTATTTCGCATCAGACCAGCATTTCGGGGCGCCTACACCTGCCGAGAGCAAACCTCGGGAGGAGCGTTTCGTGCAGTGGCTGGATGAGATAAAGCATGACTGTCAGGTGCTTTTCCTGATGGGAGATTTATTCGATTTTTGGCACGAGTGGGACTATGTAGTTCCCAAGGGTTTTGTGCGTGTTTTAGGGAAAATCGCTGAACTGAAAGACAGTGGGATAGACATTTATTTTTTCGTGGGAAACCATGATTTGTGGATGAAAGATTATTTCCAAAAAGAGCTGGGAATTCCTGTTTTTTTTGAGAAACAATATTTTGAGATTGATGGGAAAAAATTTCTCCTCGCTCATGGTGATGGCCTAGGACCAGGGGACAAAGGATACAAAAGAATGAAAAAAGTTTTTACCAATCCTGTCTCTCGCTGGCTTTTCAAGTGGCTTCACCCTGATATCGCGATGAGGCTGGCGATATATCTTTCCACGAAAAACAAACTGATTTCAGGAGAGGAAGACAAGCAGTTTTTGGGCGAAGACAAGGAATTTTTGATTCTTTATGCAAAAGAAAAACTGAAAACAGAAAAGATAGATTATTTCGTTTTTGGGCATCGCCACCTGCCGATGGTTTTGGATTTGGATAAAACAGGTTCGCTCTACATCAACCTTGGCGACTGGATTTCTTATTTCACTTATGGTGTTTTTGATGGGCAGAAATTTGATTTGCTGGAATATAAATAAATGGACAAATGAAAGGAATTTTTGATATAAAAACGGAGCAGGATTTTAGGGAAAAATGTTTGGAAACTTTTCGCTATCAGTATGAAAATGTGGAGGTTTATAGAAAATTTGTTGATTTCTTAAATATCAATCCAGACCAAATCACTCAGATTTCTGAGATTCCTTTTCTGCCGATAGAAATGTTCAAAAACCACACTATTTTAGATAAAAATAAAGAAAAGGAAAACTATTTCCAATCATCTGGAACGACTAATATTCAGACGCTTTCTAAACATTGGATAGCGGATTTTGGTTTGTATGAAGAGAGTATTTACAAGAGTTTTGAGCAGTTCATCGGAAAACCAGAAGATTTCGTGTTTTTAGGATTGTTGCCAAGTTATTTAGAACGCCAAAATTCATCGCTAATCTATATGGTAGACTTTTTGATGAAAAAATCTGGTCATCAGGAAAATGGCTATTTCTTGTATAATCACAAGGAACTTCTTGACCTTCTCAAAAAACTGAATAATAAGAAAATCATTCTCTTTGGGGTTAGTTTTGCGTTGTTGGATTTTGCAGATTTTTGTAAAGAAAACGAAGGTTTTGATTTGGCTAAAAATCCAGGCCTGATTATCATAGAAACGGGCGGAATGAAAGGCAGAAAAGAAGAAATGACCAAAGATGAGCTTTTGGAAATATTGAAAACCAGTTTCCAAACCGAAAAAATCTACTCCGAATATTCCATGACGGAACTTCTTTCGCAGGCGTATTCTCTGGGGAATAATGAGTATCTGTGTCCAGCATGGATGCGTATTTTGGTTCGTAATACAGAAGACCCATTTTCCTATATGGAAGAGGGCAGGACTGGGGCAATCAATATTATAGACTTGGCGAATAAACATTCGTGCAGTTTTATCGCAACACAAGATTTAGGGAAAATTCACAATGGAAAATTCCAAGTTTTGGGAAGAATAGACCATTCTGATATCAGAGGATGCAGCCTTTTGGTAAGTTAAAAAATAAAAAAAACCGAGATAAATTCTCGGTTTTTTATTTAGAATCTGATGATTTCTTCCATTTTAGCATTTTCCTCGCTTACGAGTTCATCATCTACTAGGATTTTTCCACTGTGTTCATCGATGATAATTTTCTTTCTCTGTGCGATTTCTACTAATTTCTGTGCAGGAATTGTGAAGTACGAACCTTTCGGTGCACCTCTTTCTATACCTACCACAGCAAGACCGTTAGCAGAGTTGTTTCTGATTCTTCTGTAAGAAGAAAGCAGTCTTTCATCGATTAGAGCTGCGAATTCCTCAGATTTTTTCACTAAAAATTCTTCCTCTTTTTGAGTTTCTGTAATTAGTGAGTTTAGCTCAGATTTTTTGAAGTTTAGGTGAGATTCCAGCTCTTCTATTTTTTCTTTGTTTTGAGAAAGAACCTCATTTTTTTGTGAGATTTTAGCTTCGAATTCTCTTATTTTTTTCTCAGCCAGCTGGATTTCTAATTCCTGAAACTCCATTTCTTTGGACAAAGCTTCAAATTCTTTATTATTTTTTACATTATCCTGCTGAGTTTTATATTTTTCAATC
The DNA here is from genome assembly GCA_963520725.1 of uncultured Flavobacteriaceae bacterium. Classification (GTDB taxonomy): domain Bacteria; phylum Bacteroidota; class Bacteroidia; order Flavobacteriales; family Weeksellaceae; genus JABCPE02. The sequence goes on from CAUQSG010000001.1 coordinate 106,343, forward strand.
AAAGTTTGAGAATGATTGATCACCTCTTTTTTAGTGCTGATTTCCTTGTTGAAATCTTCAATTTCCGTTTCTAACTTCGAAATTCTTTTATTAAGACCTTCGATTTCGTTTTCCAAATCCTCCACTTCTATCGGCAGTTCGCCTCTGGTACTGCGGATTTCATCTAACCTAGAATCGATATATTGCAGGTCATAAAGGGTTCTTAGTTTTTCTTCAACAGAGATTTCTATATTTTTCTTAGCCATAACTTATAAGAAATAATTTATAGGGTTGGTATTAATGCTTGATTTTGAAACTGCAAATGTAGTGAATTTTTCTGATAAAATTTCATATAATTGTTGAACTACAAATTGCTCCGACTCAAAATGCCCGATATCACACAGCAAAATTCTATTTTCAGCCGTGAAAAAATCGTGATATTTCATATCTGCGGTGAGGTAGGCATCGCATTGGTTTTGCAGGGCATTTTTGATTCCGCTGGCTCCGCTGCCGCCTAAAACAGCCACTTTTTTTATCTTTTTACTAGTAAAACTGCTGTGGCGGATGATTTTTAAATCAAATTTTTCTTTCACGAAATTCAGAAATTCTTTTTCCTCCATTTCCTCAGGCAATTCGCCAAACATTCCCAAGCCAGAATATTGGTTTTCGTTTTCTATCGCATAGATTTGGTAGGCAACTTCCTCGTAAGGATGAGCGAATTTCATAGCGGAAATAATCTGATTTTTTTTGAATTTTTCAAAAATCACAGAAAGCTGGATTTCATTGACTTTTTCAGTTGTTCCTTTTTTGCCCAAAAACGGATTAGAACCGTCTATCGGGCGGAAAGTTCCCTCGCCACCAATGCTGAAACTGCATTCATCATAAAAACCGATGTTCCCTGCTCCTGCCTCAAATAGAGCCTTTTTGACCTGCTCGACATAATCCACAGGAACATAAGTGATTAGCTGTAAAAGATTTTCTTTTTTTGGAATTAAAATTTTGAGATGGTCTAAACCTAATTCTTTGCAAATTCTGTGATTCACACCGAAATAATGATTGTCCAGCGCGGTGTGCAGGGCGATGATGGCGATTTTGTTTTCTATCGCTTTCAGGACGGCTTTTTCTACATAATTTTTGCCAGTGATAGACTTTAATCCTGAAAAAATAATCGGATGAAAGGTCAAAATCACATTTGCATTTTTCTGTACAGCTTCCTCTACGACGCTTTCCAAGACATCGTGACAGATTAAAACGCCTGTGATTTCCCGCTCTGGATTTCCGCAGAGAAGTCCCACATTATCAAAGTCTTCCGCCTGTTGAAGAGGAATGATTTGGCTGATTTCTTTTATTAGGTTTTGTATTGTCATTTTAATGAAATTATCAAGAATTTTGACAAAAATAAAAAAGAACTTCTAATTTAGAAGCTCTTTTTCAATCTATTTTACTCTTATTAATTCTACATCGAAAATCAGCCAAGCATTAGGTGGAATCACTCCGCCAGCGCCTCTTGCTCCGTAGCCTAGTTCAGAAGGGATAAGAAGAGTAGCTGCATCGCCTTCTTTTAGAAGCATGATTCCTTCGTCCCAGCCTTTAATCACTTGACCAACGCCAATAGGAATTTCTATCGGTTCTCCTCTTCTGAAAGAGTTGTCAAACTCCTGTCCATTTACAAGTCTTCCTGCGTAGTGAACAGAAACCACATCTCCTTTCTGAGGCTGTTTTCCGTTTCCTTGTTTTGTTATTTTATAGAACAAACCAGATGGCATCTGCTGCATTCCTTCTTTTAGAGAAGCGAATTTTTTCTCCTGCTCTTGTCTGTTTTTTTCTTGGATTTTATTTTTACCTTCATTGAAGATTTTTGCGGCATCATAAGATTTGTAGCTGTCACCTTTAGTGAAGATTTCTACTTTTTTGATTACGACATCTTCTTTTGGTTTGTCCTGAGCTCCTTTTTCTACCGTTGCGATAGCATCGATAGTTTCCAGACCACTGATTACTTTACCGAAAATAGTGTGTCTTCCATCTAGCCAAGGTGTAGCCACTTCTGTGATGAAGAACTGAGAACCGTTTGTATTAGGGCCGGAGTTTGCCATAGAAAGGTAACCTTTTCCTTCGTGTCTCAAATCATTTTTTTCATCATCAAATTTGTACCCTGGGTCGCCCATTCCAGTTCCTGTAGGGTCACCACCTTGGATCATGAAGTCTTTAATCACTCTATGGAAGATGATTCCATCGTAGTAAGGCTGTCCTTTTCCTTTCGCCTTGTTTTCTATAGTTCCTTGTGCTAGTCCTACGAAGTTAGCCACTGTAACAGGAGCTTCTTTGTCAAAGAACTGGATAATCATGTCTCCTTTTGAGGTTTCCATTTTTGCATAAACTCCATCAGGAAGTTGTTCGTAAAATGCTTTGTCTATATTCATTTTTTTATAAATAGGTTTACAGTTTGTTAAAATTAAAGCAGAAATTAATAAGAATAAGATTCTTTTCATAATATTAAAAAATTATTTTATAAGTTTTAGTTTAATGATTAGAGGCATGTCGTAAGGGATTTGGTCGCCATCTCCATAAGTCCCATACGCCAGAACGGAAGGAACGAGAAGGGTGGCTTCTTCATCAGGATTTAGATACCGAACGGCATCCTCTATGGCATCTAGTTCCTCAAATTTTCCGAGAGGAGCATTTTTATGAACTTTAGGTTTTTCGTAGAATTTTTGTAAATCAAAATCATACAATTCATACTGAAAAGAGACTAATTCTCCATCTTGTTTTTTCTTTCTTTGTTCCATATTTTCTATACTACTCCAGTAGTTGAGCTGGGTAGGATAGAATTTCTCTTTCTGTTTGGAAATCCATTCTTGGATTTGTTCTCTTTCCATGGTGTTCAGCTGTTTTGCTCTGTTTTTGGAAACGCCCATTTCTTCATTGGACATTCCTCCCACAGGCGTGTAGACCTGCGCATTTTTGGAGCAGGAAACAAATAAAAAACCGATGATAAAAACTATATTTTTCATAAATAAATTTTAGCCCAGCTTTTTTCTAATGGCAGCAGGAAGCCAGATAAATAGTCATTGTATGTTTCTTTGGAAAAATCAAAAACTTCTATATTCTGTGGGATAGAGCCGTTTTTTATTCCTTTTTTGAAGTCAAGGAGGTTGATGGTTTTGGTTTCTCTATTTTCTATGTAAGAAACTTTCATTCTGTTCAAAAAATCCAGCCCAAATTCCGTGTCGATATCCCTTATCATACTCGTAAGCGAATCTACCGAGCATCCACCAGCTTTGGCGTTTTCTTCATCGATGAAGATGATGAGAAACAGATTTCTTTCTATTTTAAAAGATGCCGAAAGCGGCTCTCCATGCGTAGTCCAGTCTGATAAAAAATCATTTATTCTTTCTGAAATGACCTGTATTTCCTCTGATTTTAGAACACGGGAAGATGGATAAATCATTATCCTAGGGTTTTTAGCCTCTATGCTATCGGGAGTTTCTGCTTTCACAATTAAAGTATTATAACTTGGGAGGCAAATTTAGTAATTCTTTTTTATTCATAATGTAAATTTTCTTAATAGATATGTAATTAGCATCTTAAGATTTTGAATATTCTTTTTAATTTAAAACTGATAAATATCATTGTTTTAATAGGTTGTAATTGCTTGTGATTTAATAACTTTGAAAGATGAAATACAAAAATTTTACTTATGAGAAAATTTTTATTGTTGTTGAATTTCTTCGTCATTTTCAACAGTTATGGACAGAGTCTTGTGTCCAAGTTTGATGTAGCATCTAATGGTGCTAATTCGGTTGCTTTTGTAGATAAGAGTATTATAGGGACTCCTATATCTTATCAGTGGGAATTTCAGGGAGGGGTACCAGCTGTATCCACAGAGAAAAGCCCTAAGGTATCTTATTCCTCACCAGGGAAATATAGTGTAAAATTAAAAGTTACAGATGCTAAAGGCGTTACCTCTACATCTGTGAGAACATTAGAAGTGTCCTATACAGTAGCAAAAGAAATAGATCTGAGCACAGGAACTAAAGAAAATGGGACTCTGATGTCTGAGAATGGAGAAAAAGATACAGATTGGACACATTATTTGGATGAAAAGCTAACTATTGGAACAATTCCACATACTAGAAAACCATATGTGACTGCTCAGCCACAATATGACAGCTGGTCTTCTGCTTCACTAAAAGGGAAAGCATTGGTGACGAGATGGATTACAACAAATACTGGAGGTAAAGATACTAGATGTTATTATGTTAGTAAAACTTTTAAAGTTCCAACTGAAGGAACTTTAGATTTAAAAGCTCTTGCGTATACTCGAAATTGGGTGTATTTAGTTAAGAAAAATCCAGATGGAACAAAAGATAAAAAAAGAATAGCAAAAACAAATTGGGTAGAACATGAAAAAGCACCAAAAGGATGGTTAAACTCAAGAACTCCAGAAGTGATTGATTATAAATTGGAGCAAGGGGAGTATTATATCATGGTTGAGGTTTATACAGGATTGTCAAATGATAAACCATCAATAGATGTAAATGCAAAAGTTAGTTTAGGCAAAGGGATAAATGCTGTTCTGTCTCCCCCTGCTGATTTTAAAGCAAATCCGACCATAATTAATTTTGGAGAAAATGTGCAGTTTTCTAATATTTCTGCAGGAACTCCAGTTCGCCAAAGTTGGACATTTACAGATGCAGGAAATCATGTAACAGATAAACAAAAAAATCCACTCATTAAATTCAAAAGTGTGGGATATCATAATGTAGAATTAACAGTAGATTATGATAAAAAAATGTCATCAACTTTAAGCATAGACAACTACATAAAAGTACAAGGGCTGGACTACACTAAAGCTCCTAATAGTTACATATTTGACCATAAAAGTTCAAATAGTGGATTATTTATCCCTGTGAAAAAAGCTTATGAAATGTGGAAAAATGGACTTCACATTGAAGGAGGAGCAGTGCCTAATGGGCAAGCTGTAGCAGAGGTGTATTGGGAAGATGTACACGGATTGATAAGAACAAAACCAAATTATCAACTGGAAATCATAGGCTCAAGAGAGTCTGCAAAAATAAAAGTGCCTGTTAATAAAGCTAAAGAAGGAAATGCACTAATAGTATATAAAGTTAATGGTGAAATATACTGGTCATGGCATGTATGGGTTACAGATGATCCTAGCAAAGGAACTAACTATATGGCTTATGATAAAACCAAAAGACTTAGAAATGATGGTGTAAAAGAACTTATACCTAAAGCGGAATGGGGCTGGATGGATCGTAACTTGGGTGCTGTTTCTAGCAGCCTTACAGAGGAAGGCTGGAACAGAAACAATGGACTACTATACCAATGGGGAAGAAAAGACCCTATTCCACCCCTAGTAACTAGAGGATGGGATTTTTATGAAGTTTCTGGTACAGTAGGAAGAGTAGGGAATATAAACTCACATAACAATAATGTAACTAAGAGTTTGGAAGGAAATATGGTAGAGTATGTTTCTTTTTCTGACGCAGAATTAAAAGAGAATATCAAGCGTTCTATTCGTAATCCTATGAGTCTTATTTATGTGAATGATGACAAATCTAAAGAGCAAGCATACTACATTTTTCGTGACAAGGATGGTAAAATAAAAGGTAAATCGGCTGTCAATTGGTTTGGAACCCCTCCTTTCATTAAGGATGAACGGTCAATAGCAAAAGTAAATCTTTGGTCAGATAATTCTCAAGGTGGAGTCTCTAATCCGTGGGGCGCATTCAATGATTCACAAGGTAAATATATTGGTCCAAACGAGGAGACTCTTGAAAAAATAGTGAGCCCTTATCGAGATAAATCTTCATATGATCCATGCCCTAATGGCTGGAGAGTCCCTTCAATGTTGACAGCAAATACTACATTTGGATTGAACATGCAAGATCCGGCCCAAGCGCAGGTTCCAAATAAAGAATTGGAGCAAGATATTCCTCTGATACTTAGTCCTTTTGGTCCTAAAACATTCAAACATAATAAAGGTCAAGTATATACCATCAAACCAACCAATGATGATATGGATGATTTTCTGAAAGGGATAAAAATGTATCCTGAGATGGGGGCTGATTTATCTTCTGTTAATGGACAAAATATGGGGGTGTTTCCTGGTACAGGGATGCTATCAAGGGTTGAACATGATGGAGAATATAGTGATATGCATGAGACCTATCTTTGGACTGCTACAATGGGAAGATGGGATCTATCTTCTATACTAACAACAAAACCAATATCTTTTAGAACAGTTCCAGATCTCAGTCGAAAAGATATTATTCCAGATCCAAATATGCCGTCACTAAGGGGACTTTATGCATACAACCCTCTGTATTGGGAGAGAACATCTTCTGATGCTATGGGGGTACGCTGTATAAAGGATCCTCTGTATGTGGTGAATGAATATGACTTCCCTACAGAATATTTCAGAGATGAGATAACATATCCTACATTCACTGATGGACTTGAAAATCCTAATTCCTATCAAATAGTTAAAAAACCTGTAGAATCTATCATTAAAATACCAATTAACAAGGCGTTTTCTGTACATAGTGAGCATTTGGATAATAAGCAAATATTAAAAAATACCAACTATAATAATTTGAAAGTTAATGTGCATTGGACTACTAACAAAGATCTTATTAAGCATGTTTCTATTTCAAAAACCAATCCAGCTAATTTAGCAGAGATAAATAATACATTTATTAATGTAAAAATAACAGCTAATCAAAGTGGAAATGCGGTAGTTACTCTACATAATGGAAGTATTGTTAATCCTGTGTATTGGTCTTGGCATATTTGGGTAACAGATTCTGAGGTGAAAACAGTAAGGTATGTTACTACTGAACCTAATACAGCAGCATATAACTATATAAATTATGCAGATGATGACCATGTAATAGACTCTGAATTTATGGACAGAAACTTAGGAGCATTGGATGCTTTTCCATCTGTAGTAAAAATAGAATCTCCATCTGTTCAAGAACTAAATAAAATAAAAGTATCTGGAGGTATGCAGTACCAATGGGGAAGAAAAGATCCTATACCTTCTTTTATCAATCCTGATGGTTCTTCTTACTTTATTTATTTAGGGAATACTAATGCTGTTGGGCAGACATCTTATACAGAACTGAATAGTGGTAATTATGAAAGTAGATTTGTGGTGCCATATAAGAGTTATGCTAATAATGTGTTATCAACAGATAAAATATCTGATAAGGTAAGTAAGGTTTTGAGCTATTCTGTTAAAAATCCTTTAGTGTTTATGATTCCAAGTAAACAGGTTATTCGCCACAAAAACACAACTGCTTATACTAATGGAATGGATTGGCTTATAGATGAATCTAATATTGCTTCTGATAGATGGGGGCGAGCAGATAGGAAGTCTCCATTTGATCCTTGTCCAGAAGGATGGAGGGTTCCTGATGCTTCACATGTAGATATAACTCCTCCTAGAGATTTTGGAAGATCACCTTGGGGAAAAGGGAAGAGGGATCGAACAAAAAAAGAATTTCTTAATGGATGGTATAGTATAGAAGAATATTTTAACGGAAAAATAATAAAATCGTCTCTTGGATATGTTTTTGAAGATGGGGGATATTATATAGGAAATTATCCATTCACTGGTGCTAGAGGTTATAGAAATGTGCTTTATGGTGGCGCTATTACATCCAAAGTAAATGAAACACATATGGGAGTTTGGACTAGTGCTATGGGTGATGCTTTGTTAGGAAGACCTCGAGCTCTTGTGATAGATAAAAATGGAGCAATGAGTGTGTTTGAAAATAGCTTGGATCCATATTTTGCTATGAATTGTAGATGTGTAAAAATCAAAACAACAGCTGATGGTAAGCAAGAAGGAGCTATTCCAAGACTACCTATACCTAAATACACTGTACCAAAACCAGCAAAACCATTAGCAGCGAATACAGTTCAGAATATGCTTAAAGAGGAGAAAACCTTAAAGGCTTATCCTAATCCTGTAACTGATATTCTAATGATAGATGGAGAGTCAGGGAAAGAATATTTTTATCAGTTGTATGACAAAAATGGAAAAATGCTGAAAGAGGGTAAATTTGTGAATAATCAAATAAATATAAGTAATTTGTTACCTGACATTTATCTGATACGAATAAATAACTCTAAAGAAGCTATAAAAATTATAAAAAAATAATGTAAATAAAAAGCCCTCCTTGAAAGAGGGCTTTTTTATTATCAAATAAAATTGTTATTTATTTCTTCCCAAAAACAGAAATATTGATGTATTTCTTAGGGTTTTGTTTTAAATCACTTATAAGCTCATTTAGTGAGTTAGAAGTTTTTGTTAAATTATTGTAAAGTTCTTCGTCTTTCATTAGTTTTCCTAGAGAGCCTTCTCCACGGTTTATTCCTGCGATTACTTGGTTTAGTTGATTGGCTGTTTTGCTGAGCTCTTCTATAGATTGGTTAAGTTTTTTAGCATCTATTTCATCTGCTACTTTTCCAAATTTATCTACTGTATTTTTCGTGGAAACCATCGTTTGGTTTGCATTATCTAGTAGAGAGCTTATTTTATGCTCATTAGAAGACAAAAGTCTGTTGGTTTGGTCGGCTGTAGTTTTAAAAGCTGATACAGTGGCGTTTAGATTAGCCAAAAGTTGTTTTATTTCTCTTCTGTTCTGCTCGTCTAGGATTTTATTTGTGCTAGCCAGTGTAGAATCTACTTTTGTAAGAACGCTGGAAACTTTCGGTCCCATTTCGGATGCCATTGCATTGATAGCAGAAAGCTGGAATTTTCCTCCTAATGTATCACCATCTTTTGCAATTTTATTATCATAAACCAAATTGATTTTCAGTTGCTTACCGCCCATTAAACTTGGTTCAAAGATTTCTACTGGTGAGTTTTTAGAGAAAGAATACTGGTCATCCACAGAAATTCTTACCACGAAACTTATTTTGCCATCTTTAGATGTTATAGGAATAATCTGGTCTACTAATCCAACTTTCAATCCATTGATAGTGACTGCGTTAGAGGGTTCTAGTCCATCTACATTGTCATATTTTACAAAGAAAAAATTATCCGTAGAAAATACATTTTTCCCTTTCAAAAACTGAAAAAATAACATGAAACTTACAATTGCAAAAATTGCAATAAGTCCCGCTTTTACTTCTTTTGATAAATTCATTATTATATATGATGTATATTTTGAGGGTGCAAAGATAAGAAAAATCAAAATTATAAAAACAGGCTTTTGTTAATAAAATGTTAATAAAAAGTTTAAAAAAATGCAGACACCCAAAAAGCCTTAAATTCCCTGAAAACAGCAATTTTAGTTTTAAAGTTTTGTTAAAAAACGGACTAACTGACAAAAATCATTTTTATTTTTGTCGAGTTTTTCTAACTTTGCCCCGTTCAAAATAGAAGTAACTCAAAAAGTTTACCCCCTATGAAGATATCCCAATTGATGAAAAAAAGTGTTTTATTTTATAGTCTTATGGCAGGATTGTTGTTTTCTCTTCAGTCTTGTGTGTCCAATTATGTAGTGGCTACTCCATCAGCATATAAACCAGAAGTTCTAGCAGAAGAAAAGTCTCATTTTACATCTTTGACTAAAGAGTATAAAAAAGAACTAGAATCAAATAAAGCCATTGAAAAACCCGAAGAAAAAACAGTTTCTGCAAGAAAAATGGCAAAGAAAAAATCTTCTACTATAGATGGGATTCTTAGCGAAGCAAACACTTACATCGGGACGCCATATAGATTTGGTGGGATGACTAGAAGTGGGATAGATTGCTCTGCATTTGTTCTTTCGGTTTATGGTTCAGCCACAGGGATAAATCTTCCTAGAATCTCTTCGGCTCAAGCTCAGGAAGGGGAAAGAGTAGAAAGAGAAGAACTAGAAAAAGGGGATTTGCTATTTTTCCAAACAAGAGGAAGCAGAATTTCACATGTGGGTATCGTTCAAGAAATTACACCAGAGGGAGAAATCAAATTCATCCATGCATCCACATCCAAAGGAGTTACAATATCTTCCCTAAATGAAAAATACTGGGGTTTGAGATTCAGATTTGCAAAAAGAATATTGACCAATGAAAAGATCCAAGAAATGGCTTCATTGTAGATTTCTAAAGACTATATTTTAATTTAATAATAATAGGAGAGGTTTCACTTTTAGGAAATCTCTCTTTTTATTTAGGATTAGAGGTGATTTATAGAATGCTTTATTCAAAAAAATAATTAAATTTGTCATAGTATATTTTTAATCATGTTGGAGAGAAAAAAAGTAGAAGATTTTTTTAAAAAAATAGGAATAGAAGAATTGGTAACCAATCTACAAATCATTGAAAATGATGTCTATATAGATATGGTAGCCCATTCTCCAGCTATGCACGAGAAGAAAAAACTAGAAACAGCCATAAAAGAGGCGTTTTCTAAGGAATTTAATGACCAATATATATTAAAACTAAAAATCTCTTCTCCAGAAACTAAACCAAAGCCAAGTATCCGAGGGAAAGAAATACAAGGCGTAAAAAACATCATTGTCATAGCATCTGGAAAAGGCGGCGTAGGCAAATCTACTGTGACGGCTAATTTGGCGGTAACTTTATCAAAAATGGGCTTCAAAGTAGGACTTTTGGATGCGGATATATATGGTCCATCTATTCCTACAATGTTCAGTACCGAAGGCGATAAACCAAGTTCTGTGCAAATCGATGGGAAACACCTTATGAAACCCATAGAGCAGTACGGAGTTAAAATGCTGTCCATCGGGTATTTTTCAGGGGCAAATAAAGCCGTAGTTTGGCGAGGGCCAATGGCAGGGAAAGCCCTTCACCAGATGATTCGTGATACGGACTGGGGAGAGCTGGATTTTCTACTCATAGACCTTCCTCCTGGCACGGGAGATATACATCTATCTGTAGTTCAGGAACTTCCTGTCACGGGGGCGCTTATTGTAAGCACGCCTCAGCATGTGGCTCTAGCGGATGTGAGAAGAGGAATTGCAATGTTCCAGATGGAAAGCATCAATATCCCTGTTTTAGGGCTTGTAGAGAATATGGCGTATTTTATCCCAGAAGAGCTTCCAGATAATAAATATTATATCTTTGGGAAAGAAGGTGCTCAAAATTTAGCCAAAGATTTAGGAATTCCTGTTTTGGGCGAAATCCCTTTAATACAAGGAATAAGAGAGGCGGGAGACACAGGAAAGCCAGCAGCACTGAATGGCGGAACTAAAATATCAGAAATCTACACAGAAATCACGAGAAATATGATAGAAAGCCTCATAGAAAGAAATAAAAATCTCCCTCCGACAGAGGCTGTTAAAATTACCACAATGGCAGGTTGTTCAACTAAAAAATAAGTGAAATCCTTATGAAAGAAAGCATAGAAACGAAAGTAAAAAAAGCGTTGGAAAGCATCCGACCATTTTTAAATAATGATGGCGGTGATATAGAACTGGTAGAAATAAAAGACAACAAGGTGTATGTCAGGCTTTTAGGAAACTGCTCTGGCTGCCATATCAGTAATTCTACTATAAAATTAGGCGTGGAAACCACTGTAAAACAGCATGTCCCAAGCATAGAAAGCGTGGTAAATATAGAATGATTTTTTTAGGTCAATATTATTAGGTTTAAGGCAAAAAAAGCCTTAAATTTGCTCAATATATAAATTATTTTACATCATATTATTATGGAACAGTACAATGTAGAGCAAGAAATTCAAAAATTTGTTGCTGGGGTTGAAGCAAGAAACCCAAATGAAACTGAGTTTATTCAGGCAGTAAAGGAAGTTGCTGCAACGGTAATTCCTTTCATCGCGACTAAAAAACAGTACCAAGGCAAAATGCTTTTGGAAAGAATGGCTGAGCCAGAGAGAACGATTATTTTCAGAGTTCCTTGGGTAGATGACAAAGGACAAATCCAAGTAAACAGAGGCTACAGAGTACAGATGAACTCTGCTATCGGGCCATACAAAGGAGGAATTCGTTTTCACCCTTCTGTGAATTTGAGCATCCTTAAATTCTTGGCGTTTGAGCAGACTTTCAAAAATTCCTTGACTACACTTCCAATGGGTGGTGGTAAAGGTGGTTCTGACTTTGACCCAAGTGGAAAATCAGATAATGAAATCATGAGATTCTGCCAGTCTTTCGCAACGGAATTGGCTAAGCATATCGGTCCTGATACGGATGTACCTGCTGGTGATATCGGTGTAGGAGCAAGAGAAGTAGGCTACATGTTCGGACAATATAAAAGATTGAGAAATGAATTCACAGGAGTATTGACAGGAAAAGGTCTTTCTTTCGGTGGTTCATTGATCAGACCAGAAGCTACTGGTTTCGGAGTTGTATACTTTGCTGAAGAAATGCTTAAAACTAAAGGAGAAAGCATCAAAGGTAAAATCGTGACTGTATCAGGTTTCGGAAATGTGGCTTGGGGAGTTGTTAAAAAAGTAAATGATTTAGGAGGTAAAGTAGTAACTATCTCTGGTCCTGATGGATATGTATATGATGAAGAAGGAGTAAGTGGAGATAAAATCGACTTCTTACTAGAACTAAGAGCTAGCGGAAACAACAGAGCTGAGGATTATGTTAAAAAATATCCAAATGCTAAATTCTTCGCTGGAAAACGCCCTTGGGAAGTGAAGTGTGATGTAGCTATCCCTGCTGCTACTCAGAACGAGCTAAACATAGAAGATGCTAAAAACTTGGTAGCAAATGGATGTAAGTGCGTAACTGAGGCTGCGAACATGCCTTGTACATTAGAAGCAATGGAGCTGTTCTTGGAAAATAAATTATTATTCTCTCCAGGGAAAGCATCTAACGCTGGTGGAGTAGCGACATCTGGTTTAGAGATGACACAGAACTCTATCCGTTTGAGCTGGTCTGCAGAAGAAGTAGACGAAAAACTACAAACTATCATGAGAGGAATCCATGAAGTATGTAGAAAATACGGAAAAGAAGAAGATGGATATGTAAACTATGTAAAAGGAGCGAACATCGCAGGTTTTGTAAAAGTTGCTGATGCTATGCTTGCACAAGGAGTAGTTTAATTTCCTCTTTCAATAAAAAAAGAAAAGCCTTCAAAATTTGAAGGCTTTTTTATTTACTTGATGTTTCTTGATTTTTTGATTTCCTCTATTCTTTCTTCGAATTCTTCCGTTCTTTCAGGATGTTTTTCTTGAAGAATTTTGTACGCTTGGATGGCTTTGGTGTAGAGTTTTTGTTCTACATAAAGCTGAGCAAGAGTTTCTGTCATCAGGTGGGAAATATCATTGCTCTTTTCTTTCACAATAAAATCAACATCTTCTTTTATCGGAGAGATTTTTGGATTGTTTTCTATGAATTTGTCAATGATTGCAGCTTTTTTGTCTTGTTCAGAAGGAGTAACTATTTCTGAACGGTCTATTTTCAGCCAGCTTTTCAAAGTA
>CAUQSG010000002.1:0-100592 GCA_963520725.1 uncultured Flavobacteriaceae bacterium
TACAATCTATCAGCAGAGTCAATGGCCAATGTGTTGTCTTGGAATCCATTTTTTGCAGTGTACTGAAGGGCATCCTTCAAGTTACTCCAAGTGTATAATATCCCAACAGAGAAGTTGGAAATTATACCAGCTATGAGGACTCTCGTAGCTTTCTTTTTTGCTGTTTGTAAATCCATTGTGTATAATTATTTAAATGTTATTTTTAAAGTTTATAATTATTTTGAGATGATTCGATTTATTCAATCGGGGTGCAATTTAATACTATTTTTTGAATTAGCACTATTTTTTGTTAATAAAAATATAAAATTGCACTATTACCCATCATCATACATATATCTTTACTACTACAAAGTTACTAAACCTTTTTGAAAATCGGGGGCAAAAATAAAATAATAAATCCTTATTTAAAAGATGATATAAATCATACTTTGTTTTTGTGGCTTCCTAAAAGCATGATTTTTTGGTAATTAAGGAAAAGTTTGAAAAGCATAATTAAGTGTCTGATTTTATAAAATGTTAAAAAATCATAAATAAATATACAAATTAAGCGTTTATATGATAAAAGGCTAATTTTGATAAGGTTATATACCTTAATATATATCTGTATAAAGGAAAAAAAAACAGAAAATATGATAAATATTAGTTTTTTTGTTAAAAAAAATATAAAATAATGTTATATCTTTGCAGTGTGAAATAATATCACGAAAGAAAATCTTTAAATTATAATAATTACAATTATGAAAAAACAGATCATGGCGCTACTTGCTTTGGCAGTAGCACAAGTAGGGTTAGCACAAGAAGAAACAAGTGCTACACTTTATGGGTATGTAAGAGGAGAGTTCGCTTTTGACTCTCGTCAGGTAGTTGCTGCTAGAGAAGGTAACTATATCGATTTGGCATCTCCAGTTAATAAAGTAAATGGAAAAGATTTGAATGCAAATCCTAACTTCAATGGATGGGGAGTAGAATCTAGATTAGGAGTAAAAATTGCTGGGCCTGAGTTCTTTGGAATGAAGTCTGAGGCTTTGATTGAATCTCACTTCTTTGGTAGTTCAGATGCTTCAATCAATACATTAGCATTAAGACATGCTTATGTGAAATTATCTAGTGACAAAGTAGAATGGTTAGTAGGTCAGTTCTGGCACCCAATGTTCGTAACGAATGTGTCTCCTAGAACTTACAACTTCAACGCAGGAAGCCCATTCCAGCCATTCAACCGTTCTCCACAGATCAGATTCTCTACTAAAGGTAATGCAAGATTGACCCTTGCTGCTATCACAGAGAGAGATTTTGCGAGTGTAGGAGGGAAAGCTAATTTATCAGCATTGCCTGCATTCCATGCACAGTTACAATTTGGTAACGATGATAAATTTGTAGGAGGTTTTGGAGCTAACTATAAGTCTCTTAAGAGTGGATTGAGAGGAGAATATTTTGGAGCATTTACTTTCTTGGCTTATGCTAAAGCGAAGTTAGGACAAAATTCAGCATGGCAAATCTATGCTGATTATGGACAAAACCCAAGTGAATTGTTACAATTAGGAGGGGTGGCAGTTGACGCTAAAGGTAAATACAAGAGTAATAATACATTAGCTCTATGGACAGAGTTCTATGGAGATTTTACACCAAGCTTTGAATGGGGTATCTTTGGTGGTTATTCTAAAGACTTTGGATTTAGTAAAAACACAACACCAAGTGCTACCAAATTTGGACAAATGGCAGATTTTACAAATCCTCTTACAGGTAAAGTGGAACAATATTTAGCTGGAACTCCAATTAGTACATGGAGAGTTTCCCCAAGAGTAGGTTGGAAATCAGGTAATACAAAACTTACTGCAGAATTAGATTATACATCAACTACATATGGAGCTTGGGATACAAATCTTAAAACTAAGAAATATGCTCAAGATGCAACAGCAGGAAACTTCCGTGTATCGTTGTCTCTAATTCAAAATTTCTAAGATAAATAAAATATTTTGAGATGATAGAAGAGCCACTCACAGAGTGGCTCTTTTATTTTAGATAAAAAAAAATTAGATTCTTACATTTCGCAGGCTTTCCATATGGCATCATTCTGCGGAACGGGAGCGGTTATTTTTATAAGTTCTTTGCTCACAGGATGGATGAATTCCAGCATTCTAGCGTGCAGGCTGATTCCGCCGTCTGGATTAGAACGAGGAGCGCCATATTTTAGATCGCCTTTTATAGGTACGCCTATTTTAGAGAGC
This sequence comes from uncultured Flavobacteriaceae bacterium, assembly GCA_963520725.1. Classification (GTDB taxonomy): domain Bacteria; phylum Bacteroidota; class Bacteroidia; order Flavobacteriales; family Weeksellaceae; genus JABCPE02. Next base: position 2,226 of record CAUQSG010000002.1, read on the forward strand.
TGAGCCCGTATTTGGTGGTGTCTTCCTGTTTGTAAATCCACTTCCAACAGCATATAATTATCCAAGGTTTTGATGATGTTATAGCTGAGAATGGCTTTTTTTGCTCCTTCTGTCTCGTGAGAGTAGATGATAGCTTTATTATTTTTCTCGTTTTTCTTGAGATAGTGGGTGAGGGTCTGGCTTTGTGGAATCATCTCTTTTGGCACTACTGCCCAGTAAGTTTTTTTAATTTCTCTGTTTTTTACCATTTGGGTTAGGCGGGAGAGTGCTTTGGAAGTTTTAGCATAAATGACCAGTCCAGAGGTTGGTCGGTCTATCCTATGAACCAAACCGAGATAGACATTCCCAGGTTTTTGGTCGCGTTCTTTTATGAAATCTTTCAGTAGTTCTAGAAGGCTTTTGTCGCCCGTTTTGTCGCCCTGAACCAGCTGACCTACTTTTTTATTGATGATGATGATGTGATTGTCTTCGTAGAGAATTTGTGAATTCATATAAATGTCTGATTAGAATTTCACAAAGGTAAAGTTTTTATAGTTTTAATCAAATTTCATACCTTTACCGAAGTAATTATGATTTATGATAATTGAAAATTATATTGCAAATGATTTTCCCATATTGGGCGTAGATACTACTGCGGAGGAGGCTTTGCAGACTGCTGTTGACTTTGATTTTACCCATGTTTTCGTAGAAAATGAGGGTGTATTTCAGGGCGCGATAATGAAGGAGTGCTTGGAGGAAAATCGCGAAAAAAAATTAGGAGAACTGCTTCCATATATGGATAGGTTTTCTATTCTCTATGAAAGTACTCTTTTGGATGGGGTGAAATTATTCCATACATTTAATACCAATGTAATTCCTGTAATTAATAAAAACGAGGAATATCAGGGGTATATCGCTTGGGACAGCATCGCGGATGAATTGTCTAAATATCCATTTTTTTCGGAGACAGGGGCGCTGCTTACGGTGGAAATCCCAAGAACCAATTATTCCATGGTGGAAATAGCCCAAATTGTAGAAAGCAACAACGGAAAATTCTACGGCGCATTGGTTACGGAGATGAATGAAGCTTTCGTGAGGGTGACAATGAGAATCAGCAATGAAAATCTCAGCTCCATAGACGAAACCTTTGAGCGCTATGGCTACATCATCGTGCAGAAATTCTATACCGATGAAAAGGAAGAACTACTGAAAAGCCGATACGAATTTATGCAAAAATACCTTGAATTCTAATGCCAAACATCGCAATATATTCGCAGAAAAATGGAGATGAGCTTCAGGCTTATCTTCATCAGTTTATTCTTGAATTGGAGAAAAGGGAAAATGTGCAGATTTTTCTCCACGAAAAAATTTTAGAAAAGAATAGTTTATTAGGTAACTGTCAGATTTTCACGGATAAAAATTCACTCGAAAAATGTGAAATAGATTATTTCTTTTCTTTCGGAGGAGATGGCACTATTCTGAGCGCGCTTACGCTGATTCAGGATTTGGAAATTCCTGTTGTAGGCGTTAATATGGGAAGGCTCGGCTTTTTAGCGAATTTCAGCAAAGAAGAGATTTTTGATAATATTGATAAAATTTTTGCCAGTGAGACTCATATCAGCCAGCGTTCAGTGATAGAAGTGAAAACAGCCGAAAACAGGATAGATTTTCCCTACGCGCTGAATGATGTGGTGATTACCCGCCAAGAGACCACTTCCATGATTACCGTAGAGGCAGAAATCAATGGTAAATTTCTGAGTATGTTTTGGGGAGATGGGCTTATAGTGGCTACGCCTTCGGGGTCTACGGCATATTCGCTCAGCTGTGGTGGTCCTATTATAGAACCAGAGAATGATAATTTTTCTCTTACGCCCATTGCTCCACACAACCTAAATATGCGTCCTATTATCCTAAAAGACAATGTAGAAATAAAACTAAAAGTTTCCAGCAGGCTGCCGATGTATTCATTGGGCTTGGATTCTCGGCTTTATCATATGAATGAGGAAGATGAACTGATTTTGAAAAAGGCGGATTTTAGCCTAAATCTTATTTTTCCAAAAAATGTCAGTTTCTATGAAACTTTGAGACAAAAACTCCTCTGGGGGAATGATAAAAGAAATTAAAAATCAATATATTATGAAAATAGTAAATACACAAATTAGAACAGAAGAGCCGCTTACTTGGGATGAAATCAAGGAACTGATAACGACAGGAATTTATGAGGAAGATTTTATAGTTCTTTTTGATAAAAAAAGTGAAAACTATGTACAAATGGCTGAGGATGAGCAGAGTTTCGTAGTGGAAAGCAGAGTTTATGACGAAGGGAATTTTACACATTATAGAACTTTTGTGGAAGAGCCAGAGGCGGCTATTCCTTTCTTTGAAAAGTATTTCAATGATGAAAGCATAGATTTTTCCGCGTGGGAAAATGTTACAGCTGAGTTTTTGAGTTAAAGAAAAAATATTTCTTAAATTTGCAGAATTATTAAAAGATAGAGAATGTCAGCATTTGATTGGTTCAAAAGAAAGAAACAAAATATCAGCACTCCTACGGAGGAAAAGAAAGATGTCCCAAAAGGGCTTTGGCATCAGACTCCCACAGGGAAAATAATAGAGAGCGACGAACTGAGAGCAAATAACTATGTTTCGCCAGAGGATGGCTTCCATGTGAGAATAGGAAGCAGGGAATATTTCGAAATTATTTTTGATGATTCTAAATTTAAGGAATTAAATGCAGATGTAGAAAGTATCGATATTCTTAAATTTAAAGATTCTAAATCCTACAAAGATAGACTAAAAGAAGCAAAAGCTAAAACCAAACTAGTAGACTCCATCAGAAACGCACATGGAAAAGTAAATGGCGTAGAAATGGTGATTTCTTGTATGGATTTTGACTTCATCGGAGGTTCTCTTGGGTCTGTGATGGGAGAGAAAATAAGAAGAGCAATAGACTTCTGTATAGAAAAAAAACTGCCTTATATGATTATCTGTCAGTCAGGAGGAGCGAGAATGCAGGAAGCGGCTTACTCACTGATGCAGATGGCAAAGGTTCAGGCAAAATTGGCTCAGCTTTCTAACGCAGGGCTACCTTACATAGCCTATCTTACCAATCCTACTTTCGGTGGAATTACGGCTTCTTTCGCTATGACAGCTGATATTATCATGGCAGAGCCAGGCGCATTGATAGGTTTTGCGGGGCCTAGGGTTATTCGTGAGACTATTGGGCGAGATTTGCCAGAAGGATTCCAAACATCGGAGTTTTTACAAGAAAAAGGTTTTGTAGATTTTATAGTAAAGAGAAAGGAAATCAGAGAAACCATTTCTAAAACTGTAAAACTATTAATGAACAAATAAAAATGATAAAATCGTAAGTCTTTTTTGATTTGCGATTTTATTTTGAGAGAATGACAACTATTTTTAAGGCTATTCTGAATCTTGATTTTAAGCAGCTTGTCAAATTGTTAGGGCTGTTGCTTCGGCATCCACTGTTTGCTTTTCTTACCTTCATAGCCACTATTAAAACCTTTAAAATTACAAATAAAAAATTCCCAGAAACTCACCATAAAAACGGAAGAGGAAATGCTTTTCGCCATGCTCTTTGGTGTTGTCTGATAATGATGTACTGCTGTAAAATTTCTTCTCCACAGAAAAGCCTGAAATGGTGTAAGCAGATTACGGATATGCATGAAGAACTCTTTGTAAATGAGCAGATTGCTAGAGTGATGGATTTGCATAATAATCAAATAGGGATGAATCTCTTTATGACTATGCTGGAAGGAATTCATCGCCAGTTTTTCGAGACGCTTTTTTTCATGGAGCCGCTTTATGAAAAATCTCAAGAAGCAAAACTAATCTTCTCCATTGAAGAAATAGAGGAAGGGCGAATGGCTATTATAGAGGATATAAACTAAGGATTTTCGTTTTTTGTAAAGAATGAAAAACTTACATTTCCATACTTGCGAGTTTCCTGTAAATCAGGATGTTCTATTTTGTGGCGGGATTGGTGTTCTAGTACGAAACATCCGTTCTCTTTTAAAATTCCTTCAGAAAGAATGAGGGAAATCAACTCTTGATAATTATTTTCAGGAAGGTCAAAAGGAGGGTCAGCAAAAACCAAATCAAAACTTTTTCCTTGATTTTTTGCTTTTTTCAGCCAGTCAAAAACATTGGCTCTTAGAATGTTGATTTGTGAGCTGAAATCCAAATCTTTAGCCGTAGAATTGATAAAACCAGTATGTTTAGCGTTCATTTCTACACTCGTGATGTCTTTGCAGCCACGAGAGGCGAGCTCCAGCGAAATAGAACCAATTCCCGCAAAAAGGTCTAAAACAGACAAACTGGACAAATCCAAACGATGCTCTAAAATACTGAAAAGAGCCTCTTTGGCAAAATCTGTAGTTGGTCTGACTTCAAAATTCTTCGGAGCGGAGATTTTTTTACCTTTCCAAACGCCTGAAATGATGCGATACATACTTATGAATTAACAATGAAATGTTTTCCTTTAAAGTTTTCGTACATGATGGAGATAGCTGGAACGAATTTTTCTAACTCAGATATAAAGGTATCATTCTCAGAGATTTCTCCATAGATGTAGAAATGAGTTTTATTGATATCAAAACCTATTTTGCTCAGTGTGAACATGATGAAATAAAGGAAATCTATTTCTGATGTAGCATCAAGATTGTTATAAAGAACCAGTTTTCCGTTTTCTAATGCAAGAAACTCTACTTGGTTGTGATACAGATTGATATGGATTTCATTGTCCTTGTTTACATTTACAGAATCCAAAAAACGCTCTCCTGAGAAATGAAAATTAGAAACAGAACTAAGGTCTTTTATTTTTTGATAAAAGTGTTTTGGGAAAGAATAATAAAACTGAACGCCGTACTTTTGGTTGATAGACTTCATCAGTTCTTCTGATTCTGTTTTTACATCTGAATTATAAGATATAATCTGCTGTCCGAGCTGATTTTCTGTGAAAACTTCTGGAGTCAGTGAGAAGTGGTTAAAAGCCGAGAAAACCTTTATCTCAGCCCAAGCCTCTCTGCGAAGAATCTTGTCTAGTTCATTTTCTATAAAATTTTCTGGAGTTTCATCCGTTACGAAACGAGCTTCTTCCTCTGTAACATTGTCTGCTTCATTTATTTGCCATTGCAAACCATCTTTTGTAAATAGGAGTGAAAGGTTCTTCATAATCTGTATTTATGGGACAAATTTAGTTAAATTTTTTAAATTTTTCTTTCCCAAGTCTGAAAATAAAAATCATAGGCATGATTTTCATCTTTTGGGTGGTGGATTTCATCAGTTTTTATCCAAGTTTTTTCATCGATTTTTGGGAAAAATACATCGGCATCTGTTTGGTGGTTTACTTGGGTAATTTCCAGTCGGTCAGCCATATCGATGGTATGGCGGTAGATTTCGCCGCCACCGATGATGAATATATTTTCATTGATTTTTTTAGCGTGTTTGATAGCATCTTTTAAACTCGGAACGATGAGAATCCCTTCCTCGAACCAGTTTTCCTTTCTGCTGACCACTATATTGGTGCGGTTTGGGAGAGGTTTTCCTATGCTTTCGTAGGTTTTTCTGCCCATTATGATGGGATGCCCTGAGGTGAGATTTTTGAAATGTTTCAAATCCGCAGGGAGATGCCACAGCAGCTGGTTGTCCTTTCCTAATTCGTTGTTTTTTCCGATAGCAGCGATAATGGTAATCATTTGGTTTAAAGGGTTTTTAGTTCCAATTCTATTTTGTTTCCAAAGAATTTTTTAGAAATCTTTTGGAAATTTTTGGTCATATCCGAAACATAAAATTCATACTTCGGATTAGGATTATTAGTATTCAGTAATTTATGCTTTTCCAAAGTGAGCTTGATGTAGTTTGCCACAATATTTGGCGAGTCTATCACTCTCACTCTGTTGCCGTAGTATTGTTTGATTTCTTCCATCAGAAGAGGATAGTGGGTGCATCCCAAAATGAGCGTATCGATATCTTTTAACTTTTTATTAGAAAGATAATTGTAAATTACGCTGTGGGAAATGGGGTGATTGATAAACCCTTCCTCTATCACAGGGACAAGGAGCGGAGTTGCCAGTTCTTCCACATTGATGAATTTATTATATTTTCTGATGCTTTTTCTGTAAAGTTTAGAATTTACGGTTGCTTTGGTAGCGATTACACCTATGTTTTGGTGGATTTCGTAGGCTACTTTTTCGGCAACGGGATTGATAACATCGAATACAAAAACCTTGTCGTTCACCATTTTTTTTACTTCTTCCAGTGCGTTAGAAGTAGCAGTATTACAGGCGATTACTATCGCTTTGCAGTTTTGTTCCAAAAGGAATTTGGTGATTTGCAGGGAATAATCTATGATGGCTTCTTTGGACTTTTCGCCATATGGAAGATGCTTGGTATCACCGAAGTAGATGAAACTCTCCTGCGGCATCACTCGTTTGATTTCTCTCGCTGTTGTCAGTCCACCCACGCCGCTGTCAAAAATCCCAATAGGTTGATTTGCACTAAGATGTTGATATTTCAAAACTCAAATTTTTTACAAAAATAGAAATAAGGAACAAAATAAAGAAAAAAGGCAAAAGTAATTTTCTACTTCTGCCCTTTTTTGTCAATATAAATTCGTGATTATCCAAGATAAGCATTGTACATCCAGACATCTTTTTCCTGCTCTGTGATGTATCCGCTCACAAGGGCATTTGTCCCTTCATCATTTGCTTTGTCAGTTATTTCTAAAAGTTCTCTTTGTAGGTCTATCACTACTTTGAAAGAGTTTAGAATATCTTCTACGCATTTTTTGCCGTTATGCACTTCCTTGCTCTCTTTAATCGTTGAAACTTTCAGATAATCAGAATAGTTGTGGCTTGGCACATGACCTAATGTCAGGATTCTCTCTGCGATTTCGTCAATTTTAAGAACAAGATTGTCATAAAGCTCTTCGAATTTCGGGTGAAGAACGAAAAACTGCTCTCCCTTTATATTCCAGTGAGCACCACGAGTGTTTTGATAAAAAACAGAATAATTTGCAAGAAGGATGTTTAACTTCTCAGCGATGTTTTTGCAGTCTTCTTCTCTAAGACCGATGATGTTAGAATTTTTCATATTTTTAGGATTTACGACTACAAAGTTACTACAAAAAAGTGAAATGCGGAAAGATATAGTGATAGAATTGAGTTACAAGGGTTTCAGTTGTGCTTCCGATTATTCGTGAAGCCATCGCAATCACCCCTAAAGCCAAATCAGGACGCCGCTACGTTACTTGTCCGTAACCATGCCCGAAAAGGCGACAAACGGACACGGATAACGAAACAAGGCGTTAAGGATTAGTGAGTTATTGACAACCCACGCAACAAATCCGGTTACGGAAAAAGATTGCGCCGTTCCTCCCCGTTTTGCGTACCGGCGACGGACTCTTCACCGACTAATTTTGAACCTAAAAAAATTAAGGACGATGAAGAGTACATTTTCAGTAATCTACTACCTCAAACGTCAGGTAGTGAAAAAGGACGGGACAGTACCCGTCATGGGACGCATCACGGTGGACGGCAGCCAGACGCAGTTCAGTTGCAAACTGACCGTCGATCCCAAGCTGTGGGACACCAAAGGGGGACGTGTCACGGGCAGAAGCACGGCGGCACTCGAAACGAACCGCATGCTCGACAAGATGCGTGTGCGCATCAACAGACATTATCAGGAAATCATGGAGCGTGACAATTTCGTCACGGCGGAGAAGGTCAAGAACGCCTTTCTCGGACTGGAACACCGCTACCACACGCTGATGCAGGTGTTCCGCCAGCACAACGAGGACTACGAGAAACAGGTGGAGGCTGGCATGAAAGCCAAAGGCACGCTCCTGAAGTACAAGACCGTTTACAAGCACCTGCAAGAATTCCTCACCATCCGCTACCGCGTGAAGGACATCGCGCTGAAAGAGCTTACGCCCGCTTTCATCTCCGACTTCGAGATGTTCCTACGCACGGACAAGCACTGCTGCACCAATACCGTGTGGCTGTATGTCTGCCCCTTGCGGACGATGGTGTTCATCGCCATCAACAACGAGTGGCTCACACGCGACCCGTTCCGGGAGTATGAAATCAAGAAGGAGGAAACGACACGCAGTTTCCTGACGAAAGAGGAAATCCGGCTGCTGATGGAGGGCAGGCTGAAAAACGCCAAGCAGGAGCTTTACCGCGACCTCTACCTGTTCTGCGCCTTCACGGGCTTGTCGTTCGCCGACATGCGCAACCTGACGGAAGAGAACATCCATACCTACTTCGACGAACACGAGTGGATAAACATCAACCGCCAGAAGACGGGCGTGGTGTCCAATATCCGCCTGCTCGACATCGCAAAGCGCATCATCGACAAATACCGGGGTCTGTGCGGGAACGGCAGGATTTTCCCCGTTCCCCACTACAACACGTGCCTTGCCGGAATCCGTTCCGTCGCCAAGCGTTGCGGTATCACCAAGCATATCACGTGGCATCAGAGCCGCCACACGGCAGCCACGACGGTGTTCCTCTCCAACGGCGTACCCATCGAAACGGTGAGTTCCATGCTGGGACACAAGAGCATAAAGACGACGCAGATATACGCGAAAATCACCAAAGAGAAGCTCAACCAAGACATGGAGAACCTTGCCGCAAGGTTGAACGGCATCGAGGAATTTTCATGTTGCACCATCTAAAAACAGAGAAGCCATGACACGAGGAACCATCATCATAGAGGACAACACGGTCAGCGTAACCGGTAACGAGATATGGATGACCGCCACAGAAATCGCCGGACTGTTCCACACGGGCGTCCCGGCTGTGAACGCCGCCATCAGAGCCGTCCGCAAGCCGGACGTGCTGAACGACTACGAGGTGTGCCGCTACATGCGGCTTGAAAACGGGCTGCACGCGGATGTTTACTCGCTTGAAATCATCATCCCCGTTGCCTTCCGGCTGAACACCTACCATGCACACGTGTTCCGCACGTGGCTGGTAGAGAAAGCACTCTCGAAGGAAAAGCGGCAGGCATACGTGATGTTCATACAGAACGGAAAAGCCGGGTATTGCTGAAAACGCAGAAGACATATAATAATAAGAATAAAAAGGAAACGGACAGCCCCGTGAAGGAGTTGCCCGTTTCCTTTTTTTTCATGCAGCCGCCTTATTCCATCGGCTTGCGGTAGTTCGCCTCCAGCAGCTCACGCAACCCCGATTCGGGGTAAAGCACCTTCCCTCCCAAAAGGATAAAGGGCAGCACCCTGTTGTTGCGGTACTCCTGCAAGGTGCGGCGGCTGACACGGAGCAGTTCCGCCACCTCCCTGTCCGTCAGGTAACGTTCCCCGTCCAACGGCGGGCGGTAACTTTCCAGAAAGGCGGAGAGCCATTTCGAGCCTTTGCGCATGTTCTGCACGACGGAGGCAAGCGGCTCGTCCTCCATTGTAAACACTTCATTGTTCTCGTTCATCATCATTTCGGATTCAGTGGGTTGTGAATAATAAAAATCAAATCATTTCCCGCAGGGATAGAGCGTGCCGACAAGCGGAATGAGCTTTTTGACCTCCTCCGGCTTGTAATAGAACCTGCGGTTAATCTGCGAGTAGCCGATAAGCCGCCTGTCACGCAAGGTCTGCAACGTGCGCGGGCTGATCCTCAACTGCCCGCAGACCTCCTCGCCCGTGAGCCACCTTTCCATCCGCCCGCCGTCGCTCCTGCGCCTCAGGGCGGCTACCTTCTCCGCGAGGGCGTTGAAGGACGCCACCATCATCTCGAAGGTCTTTTTCTCGATAGATACTATTTCCATAAGCAAAACATTTCAGAGTTTGCCGCAAAGGTAACGAAGCCGCCTTGAACACGTGCCGTTTCCCACTAAAAGGCAGCTTGTTGCGTCGTCTGTCCGGGTTACGGAGCCATTATCCGTAAAAATCTTACGTGAGCCACGTAGTGAGCTGTTAAAGCCCCTTTGGTTTATTGCCGAATTTTGTCGCAGAAACATAGCGCAAGCCGAGCGCAGCACGTCAAGCTCGCTTGAACGGTATGCCGAGGCGCAGCCTATGTTCATGCAAATAAACCAAAAGAAAGGACTGAATATGAAAGTGATAACGATGGAAAGTTCCGCCTTCACCGCATTGACGGAACAGATAGCCGAGATAGCGGCACACGTGCGTGCCGTTTCCGGCGGTAGGAAGGAAGAATCCCCCGACAGGCTGCTCACCACCCGCGAGGCGGCGCACCTGCTGAACGTGAGTTGCCGCACCCTCCAGCGCATGCGCAGCGAACAGCGCATCGCCTATGTCGTGCTGCGCGGCAAGTGCCGCTACCGGCAGTCTGAAATAGACCGCCTGCTCGAAGACAGCACCGTCACGGGCGAAGCCGCGACACCGGAACAGCTGAAACGCAACCACACGCTGCGCACGGGCGGCAGACCCAAAGGAAGGAGGACGTAGGACATGGAACTGCTTACCCGCAACAATTTCGAGAACTGGATGCAGAAGGTGATGGAACGGCTCGACCGTCAGGACGAGATGCTGCTCTCCATGCAGCCGTCCGGCAAAGCCCCGAACCCGATGAACGGGATCAGGCTTTTCGACAACCAAGACCTGTGCATGCTGCTCCAAATCAGCAAGCGCACCCTGCAACGCTACCGCAGCATCGGCGCGCTGCCTTACAAGACGCTCGGCAAAAAGACCTATTACAGCGAGGCGGACGTGCTGACGTTCCTCTCCGAACATGTAAAGGACTTCCGCAAGGAAGATATAGCCTTCTACAAGGCCCGTATCCATAATTTCTTTCAAAAATAACCATTAAAACATTTTTCAGATGGCAAAGAAAAAAGACGAAAAGGACGTGCTGGTTGTCCGTGACGAGAAGACGGGCGAAATCAGCGTGGTAGCCGGGCTGAACGCCGACGGCTCCCCCAAGCGCATCCCCGCGAAAGCGGAGAACGCGCAGAGTTTCCTGCAATTCGACCGGCACGGCGACGTGCTGGACAACTTCTTCAAGAACTTCTTCCGGCAGTGCAAGGAACCCAGCCGCTTCGGTTTCTACCGTGTCGCGGCGGACCAAGCCGACAAGCTGCTGGAGGTTATCAAGGACTTGCTGAAAGACCCCGACGGCAACAAGGAACTGCTTGCGCCCCACAAGGTGGACACCTCCGGCTACGAAAAGAAAGTACAGGAGGAGCAGTCCGCCGAAAAGCAGGAACAACCGGAACAGAAACAAGATGACGAACCTAAAAAACAGGAAGAGATGGAACAGAAAAACGAACAGAATCAGGAAAGCCCGCAGCAGACGCAGGGCAACCGGGGCTACCAGCCCATCGACGAGAGCAAGATCAACTGGCAGGAGTTGGAGGAGAAATGGGGCGTGAAGCGCGACGACCTTGAAAAGTCGGGCGACCTTAACAGAATGCTCAACTACGGCAAGTCCGACTTGGTGAGGGTGTCGCCCAATTTCGGCGGAGAGGCTTTCGAGCTGGACGCCCGCCTCTCCTTCAAGAAGGACGGCGAGGGCAATGTCAGCCTTGTGCCGCACTTCATCCGCAAGGAGCAGAAGCTCGACGAGTACAAGGAACACAAGTTCTCCGACGACGACCGGAAGAACCTGCGCGAAACAGGCAACCTCGGCAGGGTCGTGGACCTCGTGGACAGGGAAACGGGCGAGATCATCCCCTCGTTCGTCAGTATTGACCGCAAGACGAACGAAATCACGGATGTCCCGACGAACAAGGTGCGCATACCGGAACGCATCGGCAAGACGGAAATCACCAAGCAGGAGCAGGACATGCTGCGTGCCGGGCTGCCCGTGCGCGACAAGCTCATCGAGCGCAAGGACGGCAGGAAGTTCGTCACCACCCTGCAAGTGAACGTGGAGCAGCGCGGCGTGGAGTTCGTGCCGGGAACCGGCAGGTCGCCCCGTACCGCCCGGACGCAGGAAACGAAGAACACCCCCGCACAGGGACAGGCGCAGGGTACGGAGAATGCCGGAGGCACGAACAAGGAGCAACGCCGCAACACGTGGACGAACGCCGACGGCAGCATCCGCCCCATCAGCAAATGGAGCGGCGTGGACTTCACCGAACAGCAGAAAGCCGACTACGTGGCTGGCAAAGCCGTGAAATTAGAGAACGTGACCGACAAGCAGGGCTTCCACGCCACGATGTACATCAAGTTCAACCCGGAGAAGGGACGCCCGTACCGCTACGACACCAACCCCGACAACGCGCAGAAGGTCGCCCCTTCCAACGAGAGCCGCACGCAGGTGGCGGTGAACAGCGAGGGCAAGACCAACGAGGCTACCAAGAACCTGAAAGAGCCGTTGCGGAAGGGACAGACCGCCCCGAAGGACACCGCACAGCAACAGCAGCAGAAAAGAAACAACAAGGGCATGAAGATGTAATCCCGTGTCCGCCACTAAATCCGAAGTAACATTTGTAAAATTCAAAACGACAGAAGAATATGAAGACAATCATTGCAGAAAAGCCGTCTGTGGCACGTGAGATCGCCCGTATCGTGGGCGCGACAAAGAGAGAGGAAGGATATTTCGAGGGAGGCGGCTACGCCGTGACTTGGGCGTTCGGACACCTTGTGCAGCTTGCCATGCCCGACGGCTACGGCATACGCGGTTTCGTCCGTGACAATCTGCCCGTCATTCCCGACACCTTCACGCTCGTCCCCCGTCAGGTAAAGACGGAGAAGGGCTACAAGCCCGACAGCGGCGTGGTGGCGCAGATCAAGACCGTTGCCCGGCTATTCAAGGAAAGCGAACAGATCATCGTGGCGACCGATGCAGGGCGCGAGGGTGAGCTTATCTTCCGCTACCTCTACCATTATACCGGATGCACCACCCCGTTCGTCCGCCTCTGGATAAGCTCGCTTACCGACAAGGCTATCCGCGAGGGACTGCGCAACCTCGAAGCGGGCGGCAAATACGACAACCTCTATCTTGCCGCCAAAGCGCGGAGCGAATCAGACTGGCTCGTGGGCATCAACGGCACGCAGGCACTCTCCATCGCCGCCGGACACGGCACGTACTCCATCGGGCGGGTGCAGACACCCACGTTGGCGATGGTGTGCGCACGCTATTGGGAGAACCGCCGCTTCACGCCCGAAGCCTTCTGGCAGCTCCATATCGCAACGGACGGCTGCGATGAAGGAACGGTGAAGTTTTCCTCTTCCGAAAAGTGGAAAGAGAAAGAGCCTGCGACGGAACTATATAATAAGGTGAAGTCGGCAGGCACAGCCACCGTCACGAAAGCCGAACGCAAGGAGAAGACGGAGGAAACACCGCTGCTGTACGACCTGACGACGCTCCAGAAGGAAGCCAACGCCAAGCACGGCTTCACGGCGGAACAGACGCTTGAAATCGCGCAGAAGCTTTACGAGAAGAAGCTCATCACCTATCCGCGAACCGGAAGCCGCTACATACCCGAAGACGTGTTCGCCGAAATCCCCAAGCTGCTCGCCTTCATCGGGGCTTTGCCCGAATGGAAAGGCAAGGTGCAGCCGAAATGCGTCCCGACACGCAGAAGCGTGGACGGCGGCAAGGTGACGGACCACCACGCCCTGCTCGTCACGGGCGAGAAGCCACTATTCCTCTCCAAAGAGGACAGCACCGTCTATCAGATGGTTGCCGGACGCATGATCGAGGCTTTCTCCGAAAAATGCGTCAAGGACACCGCCACCGTCACGGCGGAGTGTGCCGGAGTGGAGTTCACGGTGAAAGGCAGCGTCATCAGGCAAGCCGGATGGCGTGCCGTCTATAGCGTGGAGGACAAGGAAGAAACCTCCATCCCCGATTGGCGGGAAGGCGACACGCTGACGCTGAAAGGCTGCTCCATCACGGAGGGAAAGACCAAACCCAAGCCGCTGCATACAGAAGCGACACTGTTGTCGGCAATGGAAACGGCGGGCAAGGACATAGAGGACGATGCACTCCGTCAGGCGTTGAAGGACTGCGGCATCGGCACGCCCGCCACCCGTGCGGCGATTATCGAAACGCTCTTCAAGCGCGGCTACATGGAACGCTGCAAGAAATCGCTTGTGCCGACTGAAAAAGGGCTTGCCCTCTATTCGGTCGTGAAGACGATGCGCATCGCCGACGTAACCATGACGGGCGAATGGGAGAAGAATCTGGCACGCATCGAGCGCGGGGAAATGCCCGCCGAAACCTTCCGCAGGGAGATAGAGGCGTACACACGCGAAATCACCTCCGAACTGCTCTCGTGCGACAAACTGTTCGCCCGCAGGGATTCCGGCTGCAAGTGTTCCAAGTGCGGGACGGGCAGCATGCAGTTCTACGGCAAGGTGGTACGCTGCGACAACGCGGAGTGCGGGCTGCCCGTGTTCCGCCTGAAAGCGAACCGCACCCTTTCCGATGACGAGATCAAAGACCTGCTCACCGACGGGCATACGAAGCTGCTCAAAGGCTTCAAGAGCAAGCAGGGCAAGAGCTTCGACGCCATAGTCGCCTTTGACGGGGACTATAACACGACTTTCGTGTTCCCCGAAAGGAACACGAGCAGGAAATTTTCAGGACGGAAGAAATAGTATTAACTTTTGAGAAAGTAGGCTGCACCTCAACAATAGAAATAAACGGGTTTATTTCGTATTGTCTTCGATTTGCACTACCTTTGCCACTTGTTCAGAGTAATGAATTGTTCTTCGATACCGGATTACACTCATACTTTGGATTTAGTGGTGGCACTCGGAGGGATACCGAGTGCCTTTTCTTTCTCCTTTTCAGACGACTATCCCCGTCATTATCAATCCACTAAATTCCAAAGTAATGAACAACAAGAAGAAAAACGAGGGTCAGACCGACTTTTCCTATTACGGTCTGTACCTGCTGGACTACCTCCGCACGAACAGGTTTGAACAGGCTTCCGACGATGCCTTCATCCGGGAGCGTGCCGACCGTGCCGCCGAAACGTATGAGCGTGCGCGGCTCGAAGGCTATCCGCCCGAAGGGGCGCAGGAGTTGGCGATGGACACGCTCCTGCGGGGGCTTCGCTATTCCAAGTACGCCATCCTCCGCGAAGTCGTGGAAAACGAGTTTGCCGACGAAGTGCCGGGAAAGAAACGCGAAGCCTTCATCCGAAAGTTGCTGCCGCCGGTCGGCAACGTATTCTCCGCCTATGACCTTTCGGACGACAATTTCGCCCTGTCGCCCGAATACGACCTGCTCTACACGGAGCTGACGGGAGCCGCCGTCCTTTATATCGGGGAATATGGCGTTTAACCGCAAACAACGGCTGCGGGACAACATCGAGGCGATACGGACGGCATTCATCCTTGACAGGGAACGGAGGACGGCAACCGCCGAGGAACAAGCCATACTTCGGAAGTATTGCGGTTTCGGCGGGTTGAAGTGCATACTGAATCCTGCAAAGGAACTGACGGATGCCGTGCATTGGGCGAAATCGGACCTCGAACTGTTTACCCCTACGGTAGAACTGCACAGGCTGGTGCGTGAAAACAGCAAGGACGATACGGAGTACAAGCGGTACGTGGATGCCATGAAGCAGTCCGTGCTGACCGCTTTCTACACCCCGCCGGAGATAACCGGCACGATTGCGGAGGCTCTGCATGAACACGGCATACGTCCCGACCGTGTGCTGGAGCCGTCGGCGGGCGTGGGCGCATTCGTGGATGCCGTGCTGGAAAACAAGCCGGACGCGGACATCATGGCTTTCGAGAAAGACCTGATGACGGGCAAGATATTGGGACACCTGCATCCCGACCAAAAGGTAAGGGTGCAGGGATTCGAGAAGATAGAGAAGCCCTTCACGGACTATTTCGACCTTGCCATCTCGAACATCCCGTTCGGCGACGTGGCTGTGTTCGACCCGGAATTTACAGGAAGCCAAGACCCGGCAAGGCGTTCCGCACCGAAGGCAATACACAACTACTTCTTCCTGAAAAGCCTTGACGCGGTGCGTGAGGGCGGCATCGTGGCGTTCATCACCTCTCAAGGGGTACTGGACGCACCGTCCAACGCGCCCATACGCGAGTATATGATGCGTAATGCCAATCTGGTGGGAGTCGCACGCCTGCCGAACAACCTCTTCACGGACAACGCGGGTACGGAAGTGGGCAGCGACCTGATTATCCTGCAAAAGAACAGCGGCAAGAAACGGGAGCTGTACGATTATGAAGAGTTGTTCGTGCAGACGGAAAAGACACCGATAGGCAGTTTCCAGAACGGGTATGTCGGCAGCATCGGCATGATTCCCCACTCGGATCTGATAAGCGGCACAGACCCTTACGGGAAACCAGCCTATAAAGTCATGCACCGGGACGGCATCGGGCAAATGGCGGAGGATTTGCGGGAACATATGGATATTGAGCTGTATAAGTTGGACAAAAAGCTGTATGAAATGCACAGCCTGCATCCGGCACAGGGGAAAAGCACGGTAACAGAAACCATTTCCACACCGGTTGTCACTCCTGAGATACAGCCACGTCATGAAATGGCAGCGAAGCCCGAAGCGGCAACACCGCAGCCGGAGGAAGAAAAGTCGGAGATAGAGCCGCGCCGCCCCGATTATTCGGAGGGCGTGCAGCTCTCCCTGCTCGACCTCTGGGGCATGACCGAGGAAGTACGCAAGCAGGAAGCCCCCGCCAAGAAGAAAAAGACGGCGAAAAAGGAAAGCCCGGCAAGGCGTATGCCTCCCAAACCGCAGGCGCAGGTTACGCCGAAGGTTACGACTGCACCGCCACAGCCGTCTGTTGCACCACTGACGGAGAAGAGGGACAGCCATGAAACAAAGCCGGTGAGTTTCGCAGCCAAAGGCGATCTGGATGATATTTACGCCTCTTTGGATTGGGACACCAATCCGCCCATCAACGGTTTCTATGAAATGATGATGGACCTCACGCCGGAGCGACGCAAGGAACTTCGCAGGCTGGCGGCACAGCATCAGGAGAAGCAACGGGTGGACGGGACGGCGGTGAAAGCCGCTCCCGCCATTGACATGCCGGAAAAGGAAGCGACAAAACGCCCCGAAGCACAGACGGAAGTCGCAACCGTTCCCGTTACGGACAATAACGCAAGTGAGACAACAACTTCCCTTTTCCCTGAATTTGAAACGGAAAAGCCGAAGGAGGAACCTCTCGACCTTTCTCCCCGTCCGTTCAACGGTATGCTGGAGCCGCACTACCGTGACGGCTCTATGGTACTGGATGCTTCACGCAATCTCGGTTATTTGAAGGGCCTCACGCCTTACGGCGCGACATTCCAACCGCTTGACCTGACCGGCTACCAGAAGGAGAAAGCGATGTTGTATGTGTCACTCCGTGACGCATACGAGCGGCTTTACCGCTACGAGGCGGAGTATCACGATGAAGGGTCTGCGCAACGCGGAGCGTTGAACACCTGCTACGATGAGTTTGTCATGCGCTACGGCAACCTCAATGCCAAGCATAACGTGAAACTGTTGATGATGGATGTCGCCGGACGCGACATCCTTTCGCTGGAACGGGCGGAGGACGGCAGGTTCGTCAAGGCGGACATTTTCGAGCGTCCCGTTTCCTTCTCTGTGGAGAGCCATGCCAACGTAAGCTCTCCCGAAGAGGCACTCTCCGCGTCGCTCAACAAGTTCGGCACGGTCAATCTCGACTATATGCGGGAGATAACCGACAGCACGGAGGAGGGATTGCTTGACGCCCTCAAAGGACGCATCTTCTACAACCCGCTCGTAACCGGTTACGAGATAAAGGACAGGTTCATCGCCGGGAATGTGATAGAAAAGGCGGAGCGCATCGAGGCATGGATGGGCGACAACCCCGAAAACGGACGTATGCCGGAAGTGAAGCAGGCGTTGGAGGCTCTGAAAGAAGCCGAGCCGCCGCGCATCGCCTTTGAGGACCTCGACTTCAATTTCGGGGAACGCTGGATTCCGACGGGCGTGTATGCCGCCTATATGAGCCATCTTTTCGACACGGACGTGAAAATCGCCTACTCCGCAAGCATGGATGAGTTTTCGGTGGCGTGCGGCTGCCGCACCATGAAAATCACGGACGAGTTTTTAGTGAAGGGCTATTACCGGAACTATGACGGCATGCACCTGTTGAAACACGCCCTGCACAACACCTGCCCGGACATGATGAAATCCATCGGTAAGGACGAGCATGGCAATGACATCAAGGTGCGTGACAGCGAGGGCATACAGCTCGCCAACGCCAAGATTGATGAAATCCGCAACGGGTTCTCGGAATGGCTGGAAGAGCAGTCGCCGCAGTTCAAGGAACGGCTGACGACGATGTACAACCGCAAGTTCAACTGTTTCGTGCGCCCAAAGTATGACGGCTCTCACCAGACATTTCCCGACCTCAACCTCAAAGGGCTGGCAAGCCGGGGTATCAAGAGCGTCTATCCGTCACAGATGGATTGCGTCTGGATGCTCAAACAGAATGGCGGTGGCATTTGTGACCACGAGGTGGGAACCGGTAAAACGCTGATAATGTGTATTGCAGCGCATGAGATGAAGCGCCTGAACTTGGCGCACAAACCGATGATTATCGGGCTGAAAGCCAATGTCGCGGAGATTGCCGCCACCTATCAGGCGGCATATCCCAACGCGCGGATTCTCTATGCCTCGGAGAAGGACTTCTCGACCGCCAACCGCGTGCGTTTCTTCAACAACATCAAGAACAACGACTACGATTGCGTCATCATGTCGCACGACCAGTTCGGCAAGATTCCGCAGTCGCCGGAGTTGCAGCAGCGCATCCTGCAAGCGGAGCTTGACACGGTGGAGGAAAATCTCGAAGTCCTGCGGCAACAGGGCAAGAACGTGTCGAGGGCGATGCTGAAAGGGCTGGAAAAGCGCAAGCACAACCTTGAAGCGAAGTTGGAGAAGGTGGAACATGCCATCCAATCGCGCACGGATGATGTGGTGGACTTCAAGCAGATGGGCATCGACCATATCTTCATTGACGAGAGCCATCAATTCAAGAACCTGACTTTCAACACGCGGCACGACCGTGTGGCGGGATTGGGAAACTCGGAAGGAAGCCAGAAAGCCCTGAACATGCTCTTTGCCATACGTACCATACAGGAACGCACGGGCAAGGACTTGGGGGCTACGTTCCTGTCCGGTACGACCATCAGCAACTCGCTGACGGAGCTGTACCTGCTCTTCAAGTACCTTCGCCCTAAGGAACTGGAACGGCAGGATATTCGTTGCTTTGACGCTTGGGCGGCTATCTTTGCCAAGAAGACGACCGACTTCGAGTTCAACGTGACGAACAACGTGGTGCAGAAGGAGCGTTTCCGCTACTTCATCAAAGTGCCGGAGCTTGCCGCCTTCTACAACGAGATAACCGACTACCGCACGGCGGAGGACGTGGGCGTGGACCGTCCGCACAAGAACGAGATACTGCACCACATACCGCCGACGCCGGAGCAGGAGGACTTCATCCAAAAGCTGATGCAGTTCGCCAAGACGGGTGACGCCACGCTGCTGGGCAGACCACCCCTGTCAGAAACGGAGGAGAAGGCGAAGATGCTTATCGCCACCGACTACGCCCGCAAGATGGCTCTCGATATGCGCATGATAGACCCGCATTACGAAGACCACCCCGACAACAAGGCTTCGCACTGCGCCAAGACGATTGCGGAGTATTACCACAGGTATGACGCGCAGAAAGGCACGCAGTTCGTGTTCTCGGATCTGGGAACGTACCAGCCGGGCGACGGGTGGAACGTGTACAGCGAGATAAAGCGGAAACTGACGGAGGACTACGGCATCCCGGCAGGCGAGGTGCGCTTCATTCAGGAGTGCAAGACCGACAAGGCACGCAAGGGGGTGATAGACGCCATGAACGCCGGAACGGTGCGCGTGCTGTTCGGCTCCACCTCCATGCTCGGAACGGGTGTGAACGCGCAGAAACGGTGTGTCGCAATCCATCATTTGGATACGCCGTGGCGTCCGTCCGACCTACAACAGCGTGACGGACGGGGAGTCAGGGCAGGCAACGAGATTGCCAAGCATTTTGCCGGGAACAACGTGGATGTCATCATCTACGCTGTGGAAAAGTCGCTGGACAGCTACAAGTTCAACCTGCTGCACTGCAAGCAGACATTCATCTCGCAGCTCAAAAGCGGGGCGATGGGCGCGCGTACCATCGACGAGGGGGCTATGGACGAGAAATCGGGCATGAACTTCTCGGAGTACATGGCGTTGCTCTCCGGCAATACCGACCTTTTGGACAAGGCGAAACTGGAAAAGCGTATCGCCTCGCTCGAAGGGGAACGCAAGTCGTTCAACAAGGGCAAGCGCGATTCGGAGTTCAAGCTGGAAGCCAAGACGGGGGAACTGCGCAACAATACGGCGGTAATCGAAGCCATGACGGAAGATTGGAACCGCTTTCTTTCCGTTGTCAAGACCGATAAGGAGGGCAATCGCCAGAATGCTGTCAAGGTGGACGGTGTGGATTCTACCGATGAAAAGGTTATCGGAAAGCGTTTGCAGGAAATCGCCAAGAACGCCACGACGGGCGGTTTGTACAAGCCTGTCGGGGAACTTTACGGTTTTCCGATAAAGGTGGTCAGCGAGAGAATACTCAAAGAGGGGCTGGAGTTTACCGACAACCGTTTCGTGGTGGAGGGAAACTACAAGTACACTTACAATAACGGGCATCTGGCGATGGCTGATCCGGTAGCCGCCGCACGTAATTTCCTGAACGCATTGGAGAGGATTCCGTCCATCATCGACCAGTATAAGGGAAAGAACGAGGTGCTGGAAAAGGAAGTCCCACAGTTGCAGGAGATAGCAAGTAAGGTATGGAAAAAGGAGGACGAACTGAAACAGTTGAAGTCCGAACTTGCCGCGCTTGACCGCAAAATACAGTTAGAGCTTGCGCCGCCTACACCCGATGTCGCCGAAAAGGAGAACGACGGACAGGAGGTCAAGCCTGTTTCGGAAGGTGTACGGAGCATATCGCCACAACAAACCGATGATGCACCACCGATACGCAGCCCGATGGATAAACGAAGTCCGTCTGGCAATTTCATTGCCAATCATATCATTATCGGGCGTCCGGGTTTTCAGTTTAAGGATGAAAACCGATCGAAAGGGATAAAAATTTAAAATTATGAATTTTATATAAAATATTAATAGGGGCTATCCAAAAGGTCTAAAAGTAAATCTTATCCCCTCTGCAAGTATCTGTAGAAGAGTGATTGTAAGGATTTCTTTCTTTTTGGGCAGCCTCTATTAAATTTATTTATTCTTTCTTGATTTATGTTTATAAACATTATACCAAAAAATATTCCAACTAACCTTGTTTATGTTTTGTCAGCCACCATTTGCACAACCATATTTGACTCCCAAAGAGAGTGAATTCGATAAGATAACTTGCTGCATACCCACAATAAGGGGCTAAATAGAATACGAATGGGAAATAGATAACAGTACCGACAACAGATTGCGTTATGTAGTTGGTTAAACTCATTTTACCATAAAGCTGTAATGTGGAAACCGCTTTTTTGACACGTTCCTTATGACACAATAATATGAACGAGAATATTTCTACAGAATCATCAGTAAAACAGAAAAAAATACTAATTTTGTTTTTGATGATCATTTCAAAAGGAATTAGAAAAATATCTAATTCTAACTTATAGAGGAAAAAGCAACAATTAAATATTAAAGAATAAAAGATACGAAAAATATGACGCCAAAAGAGATACTACAAGAATGGATTGACTGCTTCAACGCCGCCGATGCAGTCGCTTTGGCAAACTTATACGCTCAGGATGCCATAAACCATCAAGTCGCAAACACCCCGGTTATAGGAAAAACAGCTATCCATAAAATGTTTGTAAATGAATTTGCAACCTCAAAAATGGTTTGTATTGTTGAGCATATATTCGAGGATGGAGAATGGGCTATCATGGAATGGAAAGATCCGCTCGGGTTGCGAGGATGCGGATTCTTCCATGTGCAAAACGATAAAATCGTTTTCCAAAGAGGTTATTGGGATAAGCTCAGCTTTCTCAAACAGCACGGTTTAACCGTAGAGAATAGTGATAAAAATCCAAACACATAACACCGTCCGATATGGGAATCATCATTCATTCTTTAGAGTCCGTTTCTTTCAAAGATTTGTATGCGGCATTCTCATCCGCATTCAAAGATTATGATTTCTCTTTGAATGCGGATGAATTGCGACGCATGCTCGACCGACGAGGATACAATCCACAACTATCTTTCGGAGCATTTTTCGAAGGACGGCTGATTTCTTTTGTGTTTAACGGAACAGGCATGTACAACAACATCTTGACGGCTTATGACACAGGGACGGGAACCGTACCTTCATTCCGGGGATTACACCTAACCCAAAAAATATTCACTTTCAGCCTCGAATTGATATATCAACAAGGAGTTCGGCAATATGTACTGGAAGTTTTGCAACACAATCACAAAGCAATAAAAATATATCGCAAATTAGGCTTTGAAACACAGAGAAATTTCAACTACTACTCTGCCAAACTGAGCGATATTGTTCCTGTATTGCAAGTAAACCATACTGCATGTCGCATACTCCCATCGGATTTAAAAAACTGCCTTAACCAAACGGCCTGGTTCGATTTTCATCCTTCATGGCAAAATGACAGGGCTTCACTGGAACGCGGAATCGACAATTTGGACATATTGGGAGCTTATGAAAGAGAAGAACTTGTCGGATTTGTTATCTTTGAACCGGCATCAGGCGATATTTCATCCCTCGCAGTTGCAAAAGATTACCGGCGTAAAGGAATAGGCAAGTCCTTGCTTAAAAGTGCTGTCAGTCATTTTCAAAGCGATGTACTCAAATTTACTAATGTTGATTGCGATTGTGAATCAGTCACTGGTTTCTTGTCATCATTAGGACTTACCCCAAAAGGACAACAGTTTGAAATGGTCAGAAAAATTTAACCTACATTTATATGAATAGCCCTCATCATCAAATAACAAATTAATAATACCAAATAAAAATACGTATAGATTAAAAAAGTTCTTTGTGCTTTTGTCAGGGAACTTTTTTTTCGTAAATTTGCGTTCAATTATGCGGCAGTAATAATATACATATTAATACGAGTTAAGAATCCTGTAGTTTTCCACATGCTACGAGGAGGTATTAAAAGGTGCGTTTCGGCAATGCATCTATTGTAGTATATTATTGCTTAATCAAATGAACATTATAAATTTAGGAATTCTTGCTCACATTGATGCAGGAAAAACTTCCGTAACCGAAAATCTGCTATTTGCCTGCGGAGCAACGGAAAAGCGCGGCAGTGTTGATAAAGGTGACACCATAACAGACTCTATGGATATAGAAAAACGTAGAGGAATTACTATTCGGGCTTCTACGACATCTATTGTTTGGAATGGTGTGAAATGCAATATCATTGACACTCCGGGACACATGGATTTTATTGCAGAGGTGGAGCGGACATTCAAAATGCTTGATGGAGCAGTCCTCATATTATCGGCAAAGGAAGGCATACAAGCACAAACAAAGTTGCTGTTCAAGACTTTGCAAAAACTGCAAATCCCGACAATTATATTTATCAATAAGATTGATCGTGCCGGCGTAAATCTTGAGCGTTTATATCTGGACATAAAAACAAATCTGTCGCAAGACGTCTTGTTTATGCAAACGGTTGTCGATGGAGTAGTTTACCCGATTTGCACCTCAACAGATATAAGGGCAGAACACAAAGAATTTGTATGCAACCATGACGACGATATATTAGAACTATATTTGGCGGATAAAGAAATCTTACCGGCAGATTATTGGAATGCGATAATCGCTCTTGTGGCAAAAGCCAAAGCCTATCCGGTCTTGCATGGATCAGCAATGTGCAATATTGGCATCAATGAGTTGTTAGACGCCATCATTTCTTTTATATTTCCTCCGGCATCAGTCCCAAATAGACTTTCAGCTTATCTTTATAAAATAGAACATGACCCCAAAGGGCATAAAAGAAGTTTTCTAAAAATTATTGACGGAAGTCTGAGACTTCGAACCGTTATAAAAGTCAATGATTCGGAAAAATTCATCAAGATTAAAAATCTAAAAACCATTTATCAGGGCAAAGAGATAAATGTTGATGAAGTGGTTGCTAATGATATCGCAATTATAGAAGATATAGAAGAATTAAGAATCGGAGATTATTTAGGTGTTAAACCTTGTCTGATTCAAGGATTATCTCATCAGCATCCCGCCCTCAAATCTTCTGTCCGACCAGACAAGCCCGAAGAGAGAAGCAAGTTGATATCCGCTCTAAATGTATTGTTTATTGAAGACCCGTCTCTGTCCTTTTCCATAAATTCATATAGTGATGAATTGGAAATCTCGTTATATGGTTTAACCCAAAAAGAAATCATACAAACATTGCTGGAAGAACGATTCTCCGTAAAGACCCATTTTGATGAAATCAAGACTATCTACAAAGAACGACCTAAAAAGAAGGTGAATAAGATTATCCATATCGAAGTCCCTCCCAACCCTTACTGGGCCTCAATAGGACTGACTCTGGAACCTTTACCGATAGGGTCAGGGGTGCAAATCGAAAGTGAAATCTCCTTTGGTTATCTGAACCATTCTTTTCAAAATGCCGTTTTTGAAGGAATCCGTATGTCTTGCCAATCGGGATTGCATGGATGGGAAGTGACGGATTTGAAAGTAACCTTTACTTATGCCCTTTATTATAGTCCGATAAGTACCCCTGCCGATTTTAGACAATTGTCTCCTTATGTCTTCAGGTTGGCTTTGCAACAATCAGGAGTGGATATTCTCGAACCGATGCTCTATTTTGAGTTACAGATACCACAAGTAGCAAGTTCCAAAGCTATTACAGATCTGCAAAAAATGATGTCTGAGATTAAAGGTATCAGTTGTAATAAAGAGTGGTGTCTTATTGAAGGGAAAGTTCCATTAAATACAAGTAAAGACTATGCTTCAGAAGTAAGTTCATACACTAAAGGCTTAGGCACTTTTATGGTTAAGCCGTGTGGGTATCAAATAACAAAAGGCGGTTATTCTGATAATACCCGTATGGAAGAAAAGGATAAACTTTTATTCATGTTTGAAAAATCAGTATCATCAAAATAATGGAACGATCCAGGAATTTCTATAAGACAATACGGTTGGGGTATATACTTATCTCCGTTCTTATCGGATGTATAGCATATAATAGCTTCTATGAATGGCAGGAGATAGAAGCATTAGAACTTGACAATAAAAAAATAGACGAGTTCCGAAAAGAGATAAACAATATCAATATTCAAATGATAAAATTTTCTCTATTTGGTGAAACAATACTGGAATGGAACGATAAAGATATCGAACATTACCATGCACAGCGTATGGCAATGGATAGTATGCTCTGCCGTTTCAAAGCTACCTATCCGGCAGAGCGTATAGACAGCGTACGCCATCTTCTCGAAGATAAGGAACGGCAGATGTGCCAAATCGTTCAAATACTTGAACAACAACAAGCCATCAACGATAAGATAACCAGTCAAGTACCTGTAATCGTGCAGAAGAGTGTGCAGGAACAGCCCAAGAAGTCCAAGCGCAAAGGTTTCTTGGGCATCTTCGGCAAAAAGGAAGAAGCGAAACCAACTGTGACTACCACGATGCACCGTTCCTTTAACCGGAATATGAGAACCGAACAACAGGCGCAAAGCCGCCGCTTATCGGTTCATGCCGATAGCCTTGCCGCACGAAATGCGGAACTTAACAGGCAACTGCAAGGACTGGTTGTTCAAATAGACGGGAAAGTACAAACTGACCTACAAAAGCGGGAAGCCGAGATAACAGCCATGCGGGAACGGTCGTTCATTCAGATTGGGGGCTTGACAGGGTTCGTTATACTGCTACTGGTCATATCATATATCATCATACACCGAAATGCCAACCGCATCAAGCGATATAAACAGGAAACCGCAGATTTAATCGAGCGACTGCAACAAATGGCAAAGCGAAACGAGGCACTGATAACCTCCCGCAAGAAAGCCGTACATACCATTACCCATGAATTACGCACACCGCTGACTGCAATAACGGGCTATGCCGGACTGATACAAAAAAACTTCAATGCGGATAAAACCGGGATGTATATCCGAAATATTCAGCAATCCTCCGACCGTATGCGTGAAATGCTTAATACTCTTCTGAGTTTCTTCCGGCTGGACGACGGCAAGGAACAACCTAATTTCTCCACGTGTAGGATTTCATCAATAGCGCATACGCTCGAATCAGAGTTTATGCCAATTGCCATAAACAAGGGACTTGCTCTTACTGTGACGAATCACACGGATGCTGTTGTACTGACCGATAAGGAACGCATTCTACAAATTGGAAATAACCTGCTGTCAAACGCCATCAAGTTCACTGAGAACGGTGCCGTTTCTCTGACAATGGGGTATGATAACGGTATGCTGAAACTTATCGTCAAAGATACGGGTTCGGGTATGACCGAAGAGGAACAGCAACGTGTGTTCGGTGCGTTTGAACGTTTGTCAAACGCTGCCGCAAAGGACGGCTTCGGATTAGGTCTTTCCATTGTTCAGCGCATTGTGACAATGCTCGGCGGCACAATCCAGCTGAAGAGCGAGAAAGGCAAGGGCAGCCGTTTCACGGTGGAGATACCCATGCAGTCAGCCGAGGAATTGCCGGAACGGATAAATAAAACACAGATTCATCATAACCGAACACTCCATGATATTGTTGCCATCGACAATGACAAGGTACTTCTCCTAATGCTGAAAGAAATGTATGCACAAGAAGGGATACATTGCGATACCTGTACCAATGCGGCGGAACTGATGGAAATGATACGCCGGAAAGAATACAGTCTGCTTCTGACCGATTTGAATATGCCGGATATAAACGGCTTCGAGCTGTTGGAACTGCTACGCACCTCCAATGTGGGCAATTCAAGGATCATTCCGATTATTGTAACAACCGCTTCGGGCAGTTGCAACAGAGAGGAACTTTTAGAACGTGGATTTTCTGATTGCCTTCTCAAGCCGTTTTCCATATCGGAGCTGATGGAAGTTTCCGACAAGTGCGCCATGAAAGGTAAACAAAATGAAAAGCCTGATTTCTCCTCCCTACTGTCTTACGGCAATGAATCCGTCATGTTGGATAAACTGATAGCGGAAACCGAAAAGGAAATGCAGTCGGTCAGGGATGGGGAACAACGGAAAGACTTTCAAGAACTGGACGCCCTGACACACCACCTACGTAGTTCGTGGGAGATACTGCGTGCCGACCAACCATTAAGGGAACTTTATAAACAGCTTCATGGGAGTGCCGTTCCCGATTATGAAGCATTGAACAACGCCGTGACTGCCGTATTGGATAAGGGTTCGGAGATAATCCGGCTGGCAAAAGAAGAAAGGAGAAAATACGAAAATGGATAAAACAAAAATCATCGTGGTGGAGGACAACATCGTATATTGCGAGTTTGTCTGCAACCTGCTGGCACGGGAGAAATTCCGTACCGTGCAGGCTTTCCACCTCTCGACAGCGAAGAAACTTCTGCAACAAGCCGCTGACAATGATATAGTAGTTTCTGATTTGCGTTTGCCTGACGGTGACGGCATCGACCTATTGCGCTGGATGCGCAAAGAAGGCATGACGCAGCCGTTCATCATCATGACCGACTATGCCGAAGTACATACGGCGGTTGAAAGCATGAAACTCGGTTCGCTGGACTACATACCCAAGCAACTCGTGGAGGACAAACTCGTGCCTTTGCTCCGCACCATACTGAAAGAGCGGAATATCGGGCGAAGCCGCATGCCCGTATTTGCCCGTGACGGTTCAGCCTTTCAGAAAATCATGCACCGGATAAGGCTGGTAGCTCCTACCGACATGAGCGTACTGATATTCGGGGAGAACGGTACTGGCAAAGAGCATATTGCCCATCTACTGCACGATAAAAGCAAGCGTTCAGGCAAGCCTTTCGTGGCGGTGGACTGCGGCTCACTCACCAAAGAACTTGCGCCATCGGCGTTCTTCGGACACGTTAAAGGAGCGTTCACTGGTGCTGAAAACACAAAGAAAGGCTATTTCCACGAGGCGGAAGGCGGCACATTGTTTTTGGATGAAGTGGGTAATCTCGCACCGGAAACCCAACAGATGTTACTCCGTGCCATACAGGAACGGCGGTTCCGTCCCGTTGGCGACAAGTCCGACCGCAGTTTCAACGTCCGCATCATCGCCGCCACCAACGAGGATCTGGAAAAGGCGGTCAATGAAAAGCGTTTCCGACAGGATTTGTTATACCGCCTACATGACTTCGAGATAACCGTTCTGCCCTTACGTGACTGTCAGGAGGACATCATGCCGCTGGCGGAGTTCTTCCGTGAGATTGCCAATAAGGAATTGGAATGCAATGTTAGTGGCTTCAGTTCCGAAGCGCGGAAAGTGTTACTGATCCATTCATGGCCGGGTAACGTGCGCGAACTTCGGCAGAAAATCATGGGTGCGGTGTTGCAGGCTCAGACGGGACTTGTCACGAAAGAGCATCTGGAACTTGGAATAACCGAAACAACCTCTGTTGTCGGCTTCTCCCTACGCAACGAAGAGGAAGATAAAGAGCGGATTATACGTGCTTTGAAGCAGGCTGGCGGGAACCGGAAGGTTGCTGCCGAATTGCTTGGAATAGGCAGGACAACACTCTATAATAAACTGGAAGAATATGGATTGAAGTATAAATTTGAGCAACCATAGCCCGCAATTCGCTGAAAATGGCTATCTTTGCATGACATATTAGAAGGTAACGGCGACTGGCAGAGCCTTTTGCCGCCTATATATAACATAAGACCGCAAGGCGTTTCGAGCGAAAATCTGGTAAATTGACACTACGGAGACGATTGCGTGATGCTTATGCTATGCCTACGCATAGCGTGCATTCACGTACTCTCCGTAAAAGGCTTTACCAGAGCCGTCGCTTGAAAGTAGTGTGATTTGCACGCTACTTTTTTGCCCTTGCCCAACGAAAGGAAACGATAATGGGTAAAGTACAGATTCTTGCCGTCCTCACGATAGACGGTTGTCAAAGCTCCGAGTTATATTGCAAAGCGTATAAGGAACTGCGCCTTGAAGATTGCGGCATCAATGAGATAAGGGAAAACGCCCTTTATCATATCACACCGGATTATTCCATCTCCATGCTTGACGAATGGCGGAAATCCACAACAGACATCTGCTATCTGGCGGAAGTCACTCCTGAAAAAGCGGACTACATCAACGGGCTGCTGCGTATGCGTGTGGTGGATGAAATCATACTTTACACGATTCCTTTCATTGCCGGAACGGGAAAGCGTTTCTTCCAATCCGCCTTGCCGCAGGAACAATGGACGCTGACCTCACAGAAGGTGTACCGCAACGGAGTGGTCCGCCATATCTATAAAGCGTGCGTTTGATGTCCATAAAATGGACGAATGTTCAGTAAATGAACACTTTAAGCTGAATACAATTCCTTTCAGATAAATAAATCGCGAAATTATCACTCTGAAATCCAGCACCTTGCAGAGAGCGTGCCGGATTTTTTATTTTATGGACACGCTTTTTGCCAATCATATTCATGTGCGCATACCGAAAAAACAGAGTGTAAAATTTCAAAATTGACAGGACATGAATTATTTCTTATTGACGGAAACAGAGTTCTTCCGCCGTATAAACGAAGCCGGGGACTGCAATATGGAAACGGCATACACGGCTTTCGCCACGCAAGTGATCGAACTATGCAACGGCAATGTGGACACCACCCGCACCATCATCGCGCTGGCTTACATTGAAATCGAGTTGCAGCACCATCCCGTGCGCAATCTTCCCGAAGAAAAGAGGGAGGTTGCAGCCTACATCAGCAAGGCACTCTCTTTCGTTAGGAAGATGCAGAAGTTCCTTGCCGCTCCCCAAGTGTCACCACTAATCCCCATCCGTACATCCTCCGACAACACAACCGAAAATCCCGCCTCACCCCTGCAATGGACGGGCAACGCCATCGACCTCGTGGAACTTATCTACGGCATCAACGAGATGGGCTGCATCAATAACGGCAACATGCCGCTCAAACAGCTCGCCCCGCTCCTCTACAAGATTTTCGGTGTCGAATCAAAGGACTGCTACCGCTTCTATATCGACATCAAACGACGGAAGAACGAAAGCCGCACCTACTTCCTTGACAGGATGCAGGAGAAACTGAACGAGAAGATGCTCCGCGACGAGGAAATGGAACGTTTGAGAAAATAATCCTGTACCAATGATGAATCAGGGGGTGACGTTATGCCACTCTCTGATTTTTTGTAGGTTTTGTACCTGCCGTGCAGATACATTTCGTTATCTATTCGCCCGAAAACCAGCGAAAAGCACTATCTTTGTACCCACCTTACAGAATTGTATATGAGCATAGACAACCTCGACATAGTAAAACGGCTGATAGCCGAAAAAGAATGCGGACGGGTGGAGTTCAAGGAAACCACCGGACAGTTGGAGCGTGGCATGGAAACGCTTTGCGCTTTCCTTAACGGAGAAGGCGGCACGGTATTGTTCGGTGTTACCGACAAGGAAAAAATCATCGGACAAGACGTGAGCGACAAGACCAAGAGGGATATAGCGGACGCGATCAACCGGTTGGAGCCTGTGGCAATGGTACAAATATCTTATGCACCGCTGCCGGACAGTGAGAAGAAAGTAATTGTTTTTCGTGTTGAAGATTCAAGGCTCAACCGTCCGTTCTGCTATAAAGGAAGACCATATATGCGGGTGGAAAGTGCGACCACAACGATGCCACAATCAAAGTATAATGAACTTCTTTTGCAGCATGAAAAAGTCTGGCATAGCTGGGAAACCTACCCGAATACCGATTTGAAGATTACGGATTTGGATGAAGAGGAAATCCACAAGACGGTACGTTTAGGAATAGAGTACGGACGTTTACCCGAATCGACAGGTGACGAAGTTCCTATCATACTTGAAAAACTGAATCTTCTTGAAGGCGGTGTACTTAAAAATGCAGCCGCCGTATTGTTCGCCAAAAAGAAACTGGTACATTATCCGCAGAACTTGCTGCGACTTGCCCGATTCAGAGGTACAGACAAAACCGTATTTATAGACAACAAACGGGTACACGGGAACTTGTTCCATCTGCTTGACGAGGCAATGGCTTTTGTGTTCAGACATCTTTCATTATCCGGAACAACGGACGCATTGGAGCGTGAGGAACATTTGGAAATACCGCATAAGGCTATACGAGAAGCTGTAATCAACTCCCTATGTCACAGGAGTTACCGTGATATTGGAGGTTCGGTAGCCATAGCCATCTATGATGACCGTGTTGAAATAGAGAATCCCGGTTCGTTTCCGTCCGAATGGGATATGAATAAAATCAAATCCGAACATGGTTCAAAGCCCCATAATCCTTTAATTGCAGACACGCTTTATGTGCGAAAAGTATTGGAGAGCTGGGGACGCGGCATAAATCTCATAATAGAAGAATGTCAAAAGGTTAATTTGCCGGAGCCTGAATATCAAATAACAACCAATGAAGTGAAACTTGTCTTCAGATATAAGGTGGCAGGACAAGAAACAGGACAAGAAACAGGACAAGTAGCAGGACAAGTAGCAGGACAAGTAATGTCGCTTGTATCAGCTTTGGGAAATGATATTTTGCCGTTGAAAGAAATCATGGAGCGTTTATCTTTGAGGGGACGTGATAATTTCCTTACCAGTTACCTAAATCCTGCATTGAGAGAGGGACTTGTCGAACAAACCCATCCGGAAAATCCCAAGCACCGCAACCAAAAATACAGGCTTACTGAAGCTGGAAAAATCATTTTGTCAAAAGGCAACAGGAAGGATGGCTAAGAAGAAACATAAGAAAGATTCAGATGCAGACTTGCCTGTAATCATGGATTACGGCATCGGTTGCATATCCATTTATGACCCGGTTGATATGATGCCATACAATGACCCGCCTGTCACCGAGCAAACCCGTTTCAAGAAACTCCGCAAGGAAATGAAAGCGGAGTTCAAATGGTTGGCGTCTTCTATAACAATAGAGTATTGGAAAGAAAACCGGCAGATACCTTTCGGTGAGGAAATGTCGAAACTCAGAATCCGACTGTTGAGAATCTTCGCCGAAGAATACAGCATACTACTAAAAGATGATACAGAACTGAAAAACTATCTGCTCATGCTTGTCATTACCACCATCAACAAGCATCTCCAATCTGAAAATAAAAATCCGTAACCGGTCGTCGGCTACGGATTTTCCATATATAAACGGATATACTATTTCTGCTGCAACAGATGTTTCAGATTTTCGTCACCCGCGATGCGTTCCAGCTCGTCGGCGACAATCTGTTTCACCTCCTCCTTGATACGCCTGTAATTCGCCTGCACTGTTTCCTTCATGCAGTCTTTGCCATCCTCGTCCGTGAAGTCAGTAATTACGGGTATCGGCTTGTAGGCTTTCTCCTCGCGCTTGACCTTCTCGGCATCCACGACAATCTCACAGTGGAAAATCTTCTGTTCTATACGTTCGTTGAAGTTGTCGGACACCGAACCGACAAACATTCCCTGCGTCAAGCCGGAAATCTTGCTCGGCGGGATAAGCGCGTCCATCTGCGTGTTGATGGAGGTGGAAACATCCTGCCTGTTGATGGAAATGGACTGCCGTTTCTGCAACACCTTTCCGAACCGTTCCGAGAGCGTCTTGGCGGTTTCGCCCACCACCTGACCGGAGAAAATATTGCCGACGGTGTTCATCACCACTTTCGCCTCCTTGTCCCCGTAGTCACGCACCAACTGGCTGAAATCCTGAAATCCCAGACATACGGCAACCTTGTTGCTTCGTGCGGTGGCGATAAGGTTGTCCAGCCCCTTGAAATATATCGTCGGAAGCTCGTCGATGATAACTGACGACTTCAACATCCCTTTCTTGTTGATGAGCTTCACGATACGGGAATTATACAGACCGAGAGCCGCCCCGTAAATGTTCTGACGGTCCGGATTGTTGCCCACGCAGAGTATTTTCGGCTCTTTGGGATTGTTGATGTCCAGCGTGAACTCACTGTCCGACATCACCCAATAGAGCTGCGGGGAAATCATGCGTGACAGCGGGATTTTCGCCGATGCAATCTGCCCCATCAACTGCTCGGCAGCCCCTCCGAGCCACGCGTCCATGAACGGTGAGAGATAGTTCTCCAATTCCGGGTAAGATGTCAGTATCGGGAAGATATCCTCGTAACGGCGGTTCAGGAACTCGATGGCATGGGGGAACGTGCAATACTTGCCATTTTGGAAAATTTTAAGATACCAGATGATAGCCGCGAAGAGGATGATGGGCGATTCCACAAAGAAGTCGCCCTGCTTCTGCACCCAACTCTTGTTTAAGTTGAGCATGATGGTGTACGCGCTTTCGTAAGCGTCCGTAATATCCTCCATGAAGTCCGGGTGAATGGGATTGCAACGGTGCGAGCGTCGCGGGTCATCGAAGTTTATCACGTAGAACTTCGGCTTCACCTTGTATCCCTCCGGGTGGTTGAGCAGATGATTATAGGCTATCGTGGACAAGTCGCTGAATTTGAAGTCGTAAACATACATCGAGAAGCCCTTCTCAATCTGCTGCTTGATAAAATTGTTTACCACCGCGTATGACTTTCCGCTGCCCGGCGTACCCAATACGATGGAAGCCCTGAAGGGATTCACTACGTTAATCCAGCCGTTGTTCCAACGTTTCCTGTAATAAAAGCGGGTGGGCAGATTGACCGAATACTCGCTTTCGATGAGCCGTGTTTCCTGCATGAAGCTCTCGTTCTCGTTGTTGAACACGTCATCCATGAGGTTGTGTTTCAACAGGCGGCTCATCCACAGACCGCCCATCAGCAGGCATACATAGCCCGTGCCTACGGTCAGCACGTAAAGCCCCGTCACCGCTTCAACCGGTAGCGGCAACGCCAGTATCCACCAGTTGAGGAAGAACAGTACGAACCCTGCGGCAAGAGCCGTCCAGATCCGTCCCCAAGTAATTTTCTCTCCCTTGACGCCCTTCGTTCCCAGACAGGACAGGGCAAGGAGGAGGACGGCAAACAGTTTCGTGTAGAGGATGGAACGGAACAGCCCCGCCGTGCGGTTGAAATTCATCAGGATTCTGTCCACCACGCCGATGTCCACGCTCCAGAGCCGTATGGCTTCATAGCAGAACCAGTACACGTTCATGACCACTAAAATAATACTCACGGCACGCAGAAAATCCATGATTTTCGCCAATGCCCTCAAATCGTCTTCTTGTTGTGACATAGATTGAAAAATTTTGATGTTGATACCTCGATTACATTCCCAAACCCTTGCGCCTTTTCTTTTTCTTCTTGCGCTGCATCGCCCGGATAAAGGCTTCCTCCTCGGCATCCACAGCCGGACCTTCGGGAGTGAGCAGACCGATACCTCCCGCCGTGTTCTCGTGGTCGGATGCTGTCTGTTCGCGCATATCCTCTACTGTTTCCACCGGAACGGAAAGCGGAATCGGTGGCTGTCCGGCATAAGGCAGCGTGAAGTGTTCCTGCAAAGCGTTGGCGGAAAGTTCCTTGCCCATGCGCGAGCCGTTCAGCACGCAGCCCGTGCGATGGTCGATAAACGTGGCTCCGTAGATGCGCCCTTCCTCCGTGTAGCGCAGCACGGTGTCGATACCCTTCTCCCTGAGCCGCGAAACGAACTTCTCCTTGTCATACGTGCCTTCAAGCACGGAAAGGACGGTGCGTTTTGTCATGTCGGCGAGTTTCCGGTCCTTAATCTCCTGCTTGGAACGGGCAAACTTCTTCTGCACGGCTTCATAGCCTGCGGACTTCCCGAAAAGCGAGGACTTGAACGGGTTGCCCGTCTTGTTCCCGGCATCATCGGTGACGGAATAGACCAGCCCGTGATACTCACGCCCGCACACGTTTCCCCGCGCTTCCTCCACCGTCATATTATATAAGGAAAGGAGGGCGCGATATTCGCCCATCGTCTGGAAACGGTACTGTCCACTCAGAGCCTTGACGGTATTCCCGACCTGCCTTTTCACGTCGCCCGCCGAAGCGTCCACCTTTCGCAGAGGGTTCTCTATCCGTTGATTCTTACGTTCCGCCGGGTGCAGCCCGTACTTTTGTTCCAGTTCCCGCCGGATGCGGTCGCTGCGGCGGAAAAGGAAATCCTGATTGAGCCGCCTGCCTTTCTCGTCCACATTGATTGTCACGATGTGCAGGTGGTGGCGGTCTATGTCCTCGTGCTTTACAATAAGATACGGCTGGTCCCCGTAGCCGAGTTTTTCCAGATACTCGCGTGCGATGTCCTGCAATTCCGTATCGGTCAGCACATCGTCGGGATGCGGGTTGAGCGAGATATGGAGTACCGGTTTCTCCACCCTCGTATGCTCCGGCATACAGGCGAGAAAACCCTCCATCGCCTTGCGTATGTCCACCGTCCCCGTGCCGTCATTGTAGATGCGGTTGGTGGTGAGCAGACGCCCTTTCGCCTCGTTGATCTTTTCCCCGTTGTAGGCAAGTGCGCCGTACAGCGACTTTCCTACACTGATTTTTGCGACCATTTCGCCTCCATTTCCCTTGAAAGTTCCACAATCTGACGGCTCAGTTTCACGAGTTCGACGGTCTGTTGCTCCAGCTTGTAGAGCAACGCCATTGCCTTTTTCTCGGAAAAATGCAGCCTGAGTTCCTTCACGACTTGGTTGTAGTTCGTGCCTACCGCGCGGAACTGCGCATGGAAATCGGACAGTCTGGTGTAGTAATCCACCAGCGTCCTGTCCACTTTCAGCACCCTGAACGGCTGCCCGAAGAAGTGCGCCTTGATGAAAACCGACTTGGCGTAAACGCCCGACTTCTCGAACATGGCGAGGAAACGGTTGTGTTCCTCCTCGTTGAAACGGACGGTGTAGCGGAATACCGCCGGATCAAGTTTGGGATTTCTCCCGGTCTTGTTTCTTTTCTCTTTCATATAAACTTTGGATTTAGCGGATGGACGGCATAAGCCGCCGCTTGGGGTCACAGACACCGCAGGTTTGAAAAGCTTCCCGACTTCGGAGAGGAAGCCCGCCCCCTGCAAGGGCAAGTGCTTTTCGTGGCTGCTCAAAACGTTTTGAGCGGCTGAAAAGACATCTTGCTATGTTCAGGCGAACATAAAAATCCGTCGGGGCCGGATTGGGGGAATGCCTTTCAAACTCCGGGCTGCGCCACCTGCGGCGAACCCTGCCGTTCGGGTGCAAAGTTACGCCCTTAAAGCGGTATCGGACAGAGGCTTGACCCGGACAATCAGTGCCAACCGGCGCAACATGCCGCCACTTGTCGGGGAAGTGATACAGGTTCAAAAATATCCTTGTTTATTTGCAGCATGATTCAAGAAACGAACGATTTGAAGATATGAAAAATGAGGCTTTCAAATACCCGGCAAACCGCTTCGGCGGCTATTTGCCTGACCGGATACCCGAACCTTCGGATACCCGGTTTTACAATGACGCGGTGATTCACGGATTCAATGACTTCATGACGCAATGTCGTCATTCATCAGTTATCCGAATCCCTGCCCCACCGTTGAAGCGGATACGTGACGAACCGGACAGTCAGAGATTCGCGGACGCGGATATACATGTCACCGATTCCGTATCGGAGCAGGAAAACAATTCATCAACCATTAAAACCAACAGAACCATGAGTAATGAAACATTCGTTGCATTCGCAACACAGAAAGGGGGTATCGGCAAATCCACCGTCACGGCACTTGCCGCCAACTACCTCCACAACGTGAAAGGACACAATGTCGCAGTCATAGACTGCGACACCCCGCAGCACAGCATACACGGGTTGCGTGAACGTGAAACGGGACTTATCGGCGGGAGCCTCTATTTCAAGGCACTCGCGTGTGACCACTTCCGCAAGATAAGGAAGAACGCCTACCCGGTCATCGCAAGCGACGCCCTTAACGCCCTCGATGATGCCGAAAGGATGCTTGCCGAAGAAGAGGTGAAACCCGACATCGTGTTTTTCGACATGCCGGGAACCCTGAAAAGCAACGGCGTGGTCAAGACCCTCTCGCAGATGGACTACATCTTCGCGCCCATGAGTGCCGACCGTTTTGTCGTGGAAAGCACCCTGCAATTCGCTGTGATGTTCCGTGACAACCTCATGACGACGGGACAGGCGAAAACAAAAGGGCTGTACCTGTTCTGGACGATGGTGGACGGCAGGGAGAAGAACGGGCTTTACGACCTGTATGAGGATGTGATCGCCGAGATGGGGCTGCCGGTGCTGTCCACCCGCCTGCCCGACAGCAAGAAGTTCCGGCGCGACCTCTCGGAAGAGCGCAAGAGCGTGTTCCGCTCGACCATCTTCCCGATGGATGCGTCCCTGCTGAAAGGGAGCGGCATCCGTGAGTTCTCGGAAGAGATAAGCCGTATCATCAGACCTCAATAATCATGGGCAGCAGGAAAGTGAACACCGAAGGCATTGACGAGGAACTGTTGATAGCCTCCATCGGCAGACGCAGGCAGGACGGGACCCTGTACCACGCGCAGGAGCCGCCCGCGCCTGCTCCCGAAGAAAAAAGCGTCCCTGAAACGGAACCGCCGCCCGCGCAATACACGGCAAAGGAAAAACCGCAGAGGGACACTGTCCGCCGCAAACGGCAGGAGGACGACTATTCCGGGCTGTTCCTCCGCCGCAACGAGATAAAGACGCGCCAGTGCGTCTATATCAGCCGCGATGTCCACAGCAAGATTCTCAAAATCGTGAACGACATCGCCGGGCGTGAAATCTCGGTAGGCGGCTACGTGGACACCGTGCTGCGCCAACATCTGGAACAGCACAAGGAGAAAATAAACGAACTGTACAAGAAACAACGTGAAGACTTGATTTGAATATGGAAAAGAACCAGAAAAACAGAAGTCCGCAGCATGACGGCGGCGGTATGCTTGCCCAAGTGCAGGCGAGTGTGGAAATCCTATCCCCCGTGCCGTTAGGCGGCAAATGCGGTGAAAAGGACTATGAACGGCTGTTCATCCGTGAAGCCGAAGTGAAGGCA
Organism: uncultured Flavobacteriaceae bacterium; assembly: GCA_963520725.1. GTDB lineage: Bacteria > Bacteroidota > Bacteroidia > Flavobacteriales > Weeksellaceae > JABCPE02. Next base: position 40,282 of record CAUQSG010000002.1, read on the forward strand.
CGCGAGGGAAAGATGGCGTATGTGCGTCCGGAGTACCACGACCGCATCATGCGCATCACCCGTGTGATCGGGCATGACAAATTGTCGCTGTCCGCCTACATCGACCATGTGCTTACGCACCACTTCAACCAGTGCGAGGAGGCGATAAAGAGCCTTTACGCCCAGAATTACGACGCAGTATTTTAACCCTCAAAAAGAGAACGTGCATGAGTGAAACAATAAGCATGACTGATATTCTGCTGACCGTATCGGTCGGCTGCAACCTGTGGTTCCTGTTCCTGCTCCTTTATGACAGGATCATGGAAACCAGACTTGTCCGCTTCCTAAGAAGCATAGCCGGAGTGTGGCGGTCGTTGGGCGGCACGGCGGCAAAGCCCGAAACGGTAAGGGACACACCGCCCGCAGACACCCCGGACATCATCGGCAAGAGCCGTTTCAGGATGGCATCGCCCCGGACAACCGCTGCCATACCGACGCAAGAAGCCGCCACTTCGGAAAAAGGCATTGAGCTGACGGAGGAAGAGACTACTTTTGACGACGGAAACACGGAAACCGTGTCCCGTCCCGCACAAGTCCCGGAGGATAAACTCGACGAAACCTTCACGAGCCTCACGCCTTCGGAACTGGAGTTCGGGGAGGACGAGCCGGAGGAAGAAACGCCCGACGCGCCGAGGGCATCGGGAAGCAGTTTCGACGAGATAGACGATGCGGTCAGAACCGCCAAGAACCCGGAAGCGACAACGACGGAACGGGAGCGGGCGGCAAAGGTCTTCACCGACATGGAAGGGACGGAGCTGTACGAGAAGCTGATGACCGGCTCGTCTGAAATGAGCATCCGCATCAAGGGACTTATCGAAATCCGGCTGAAGAAGAATAAACCGAAAAAGGATTTTGTCGTCCCGGACAGTATTGAGAACTTCGACATCCGCAACTATGTATAACGACTAAAAAAGAATGAGAATGAAAACGTAAGACGGCATCACCCACGCGCACGGCGGTACAAGGTACAGCCAATTCGCAACGGACACACCCAAGTCCGTAGAAACAAACGGGCAACCCACTAAACCAAAGTAAAGTAATCGAGTATCAACCGCCCGACAAAGGACCATCCACCCTTTGGACGGCACAAAACAAGAACAGTTTATGAACAAGAACAACAGACAGAAACTTATCCTCTCTGCGGCACTTCTGGTTGCCGCAACCGCCTCCGCCTTCGCGCAGGGAAACGGCATCGCGGGCATCAACGAAGCCACCTCTATGGTGAGTTCGTACTTCGACCCCGGCACGAAACTCATCTACGCCATCGGCGCGGTAGTCGGGCTTATCGGGGGCGTGAAAGTGTATGGGAAATTCTCGTCCGGCGATCCCGACACATCCAAGACTGCCGCCTCGTGGTTCGGGGCGTGCATCTTCCTGATTGTCGCCGCCACCATCCTGCGCTCATTCTTCCTTTAATAAACAATGTATGGCTGAATACCCGATAAACAAGGGTATCGGCCGTCCGGTAGAGTTCAAGGGTTTGAAGGCTCAGTACCTCTTCATCTTCTGCGGAGGTCTGCTGGCTCTCTTCGTCCTGTTCGTCATCCTCTACATGGTCGGCATCGACCAGTGGGTATGTATCGGCTTCGGCGTGGCATCGTCTTCCATCCTCGTATGGCAGACCTTCGCGCTGAACGCCCGGTACGGCGAACACGGACTGATGAAATTAGGGGCAACAAGGAGCCATCCCCGATACCTTATCAACCGGCGGCGGATCACCCGATTATTCAAACGGAAACGAAAGGAAGAAACGACATGAGGAATACATCCAAAATGACAACACTGGAAAACAAGTTCCCGCTATTGGCGGTGGAGCAAGGTTGCATCATCTCCAAAGACGCCGACATCACGGTGGCTTTCGAGGTGGAACTGCCGGAGCTTTATACCGTGACGGGTGCGGAGTACGAGGCTATACACGGCTGCTGGTGCAAGGCGATCAAGGTGCTGCCGGACTTCTCCGTCGTCCACAAGCAGGACTGGTTCATCAAGGAGAAGTACACGCCGGAACTTCACAAGGACGACATGAGTTTTTTGAGCCGCTCTTTCGAGCGGCACTTCAACGAGCGACCGTACCTGAAGCACACGTGCTACCTCTACCTGACCAAGACGACGAAGGAGCGTAACCGGATGCAGAGCAATTTCAGCACGCTGTGCCGGGGGCATATCATCCCGAAGGAACTGGACAAGGAAACAGCCGCGAAGTTCATGGAGGCTGCGGAACAGTTCGAGCGCATCATCAACGACAGCGGCTTTGTCAGGCTGCGCCGCCTCTCCACCGACGAGATCGTGGGGACAGACGGCAAAGCCGGACTGATAGAGCGTTACTTCTCGCTCATGCCCGAAGGCGACGCCACGTTACAGGACATAGACCTCTCGGCACGGGAGATGCGCATCGGCGACAATCGCCTGTGCCTGCACACCCTGTCCGACGCGGAAGACCTTCCCGGCACGGTGGCTACCGACACACGGTATGAGAAACTCTCCACCGACCGCTCGGACTGCCGCCTCTCCTTCGCCTCCCCGGTGGGGCTGCTGCTCTCCTGCAACCACATTTACAACCAGTACGTGATTATCGACAACAGCGAGGAGAACCTTCAAAAATTCGAGAAGTCCGCAAGGAATATGCAGTCGTTATCCCGATACAGCCGGAGCAACAGCATCAACCGCGAGTGGATAGACCGCTACCTGAACGAGGCGCACTCCTACGGGCTGACCTCGGTGCGGGCGCACTTCAACGTCATGGCGTGGAGCGACGACGCGGAAGAGCTGAAGCACATAAAGAACGACGTGGGCAGCCAGCTGGCAAGCATGGAGTGCGTGCCGCGCCACAACACCATCGACTGCCCGACACTTTATTGGGCGGCTATGCCCGGCAACGCGGCGGACTTTCCGGCGGAAGAGAGTTTCCACACCTTCATCGAACAGGCGGTGTGCCTCTTCACGGAGGAAACCAACTACCGCAGCTCGCTCTCGCCCTTCGGCATCAAGATGGTGGACAGGCTCACGGGAAAACCGCTGCACCTCGACATCAGTGACCTGCCGATGAAGCGGGGCATCACCACGAACCGTAACAAGTTCGTATTAGGTCCTTCGGGCAGTGGCAAGTCGTTCTTCATGAACCACCTCGTGCGGCAATACTACGAGCAGGGCGCGCATGTGGTATTGGTGGACACGGGAAACTCCTATCAAGGGCTATGCGAGATGATACGGCGCAAGACGGGCGGCACGGACGGCGTGTATTTTACCTACACGGAGGAGAAGCCCATCAGCTTCAACCCGTTCTATACCGACGACTACGTGTTCGACGTGGAGAAAAAGGACAGCATAAAGACGCTGCTGCTGACGCTCTGGAAGTCGGAGGACGACAAGGTGACGAAAACCGAAAGCGGGGAATTGGGCAGTGCCGTGAGTGCCTACATCGAGCGCATCAGGGCTGACCGGAGCATCGTCCCCTCGTTCAACACCTTCTACGAGTACATGCGCGACGACTACCGCAGGGAACTGGCGGAACGCGACATCAAGGTGGAGAAGGAGGACTTCAACATCGACAACATGCTCACCACCATGCGGCAGTATTACCGGGGCGGACGCTACGACTTCCTGCTCAACTCGGCGGAGAACATCGACCTGCTGGGCAAACGGTTCATCGTCTTCGAGATCGATTCCATCAAGGACAACCGCGAACTGTTCCCGGTAGTGACCATCATCATCATGGAAGCCTTCATCAACAAGATGCGGCGTCTGAAAGGTGTGAGAAAGCAGCTTATCGTGGAAGAGGCTTGGAAGGCTCTCTCGTCGGCGAACATGGCTGATTACCTGCGCTATATGTACAAGACGGTGCGCAAATACTTCGGTGAGGCAATCGTGGTGACGCAGGAGGTGGACGACATCATTTCCTCGCCCGTCGTCAAGGAGAGCATCATCAACAACTCGGACTGTAAAATCCTGCTTGACCAGCGCAAGTACATGAACAAGTTCGACCAGATTCAGGCGTTGCTCGGACTGACGGAGAAGGAGAAGTCGCAGATACTCTCCATCAACATGGCGAACAACCCCTCACGGCTCTACAAGGAGGTGTGGATAGGCTTGGGCGGCACGCAGTCGGCGGTCTATGCCACCGAGGTGAGCGCGGAAGAGTATCTGGCGTACACCACCGAGGAAACGGAAAAGGTGGAGGTGTACCGTCTGGCGGAGCAATTGGGCGGCGACATCGAAGCCGCCATCCGACAGCTTGCCGAAAGACGGAGAAACAAGCAGTAAGTAATCAATAATCGGTAAAACAGATTTATCAACGAAAAAAGAAAAGCGTATGAGCATATCAAGAATGAAGATGCTGCAAGTCAGCAAGTGTCTGATCGGATTGGCGGTCATGGTGCTGCAATCCTGCGACGTGGCGGAGAACCGCCGCGACCTGCTGTGCGGGAATTGGGAAAGCGTGGAGGGCAAGCCCGACGTGCTTATCTACAAGGAGGGCGAAGCCTACAAGGTGACGGTATTCAAACGGAGCGGCATCCGCCGCAGGCTGAAACCGGAAACCTACCTCTTGCAGGAGGAGAACGGCAACCTGTTCATGAACACCGGCTTCCGCATCGACGTGGCGTATAACGAAGCCACCGACGTGCTGACCTTCTCACCGAACGGGGACTACGTGCGTGTGAAGCCGCAGCCGGAAACTCCGGCAGGAAAATAAGAACCGCTAAAATCCAAAGAAACATGAGAACAAGAATAACATTCGTCATCTGCCTGTGCCTGCTTCTCGCGGGCAGGGCTTCCGCCCAATGGGTCGTGAGCGATCCGGGCAATCTGGCGCAGGGCATCATCAATGCCTCGAAGAACATCATCCACACCTCGAAGACCGCCACGAACATGGTGAATAACTTTCAGGAAACGGTGAAAATCTACGAGCAGGGCAAGAAGTATTACGACGCCCTCAAATCCGTGAACAATCTGGTCAAGGACGCCCGCAAGGTGCAGCAGACCATACTGATGGTAGGCGACATCACGGACATCTACGTGACCAGCTTCCAGAAGATGCTGCGCGACGACAACTTCACGGTGGAGGAACTCGGAGCCATCGCCTTCGGGTACACGAAGCTGCTGGAGGAATCCAATGACGTGCTTACGGAGTTGAAGAACGTGGTGAACATCACCACGCTCTCCATGACGGACAAGGAGCGCATGGACGTGGTGGAACGCTGCCACTCCAAGATGAAGCGTTACCGCAACCTCGTGAGCTACTACACCAACAAGAATATCAGCGTGAGCTACCTGCGTGCGAAGAAGAAAAACGACCTTGACCGCATCATGGGGCTGTACGGGAGCATGAACGAAAGATACTGGTAGCCTATGGAGTTCGACAACCTTCACCAGATTCTCCGCTCGCTCTACGAGCAGATGATGCCGCTGTGCGCCGACATGGCGGGCGTGGCGAAAGGCATCGCCGGGCTGGGCGCGCTCTTCTATGTCGCCTACCGGGTATGGCAGTCGTTGGCGAGAGCCGAACCGATAGACGTCTTCCCGATGCTCCGTCCCTTTGCCGTCGGTCTGTGCATCATGTTCTTCCCTACGGTGGTGCTTGGCACGATAAACAGCGTCCTCTCGCCCGTCGTGCAGGGTACGGCGAAACTGCTCGAAACGCAGACTTTGGACATGAACAAGTACCGGGAGCAGAAGGACAGGCTGGAATACGAGGCGATGGTGCGCAACCCCGAAACCGCCTACCTCGTGTCCAACGAGGAGTTTGACAAGCAACTGGAGGAATTGGGCTGGTCGCCCTCCGACATGGTGACGATGGCGGGGATGTATATCGACCGGGGGATGTACAAGATGAAGAAGGGCATCCGCGACTTCTTCCGCGAGATACTGGAACTGATGTTCCAAGCCGCCGCCCTCGTGATAGACACCATCCGCACCTTCTTCCTCGTGGTGCTGGCGATACTCGGTCCGATAGCCTTCGCCATATCGGTGTGGGACGGCTTCCAAAGCACGCTCACGCAGTGGATATGCCGCTACATTCAGGTCTATCTGTGGCTGCCCGTGTCGGACATATTCAGCACCATACTCGCCAAGATTCAGGTGTTGATGCTCCAGAGCGACATCGAGCGCATGCAGACCGACCCCAACTTCTCGCTGGATTCCAGCGACGGGGTGTATATCGTGTTCATGATAATCGGCATCATCGGCTACTTCACCATTCCGACGGTGGCGGGCTGGATCATCCAAGCCGGGGGCATGGGCGGCTACGGGCGCAACGTGAACCAGATGGCGGGACGCGCCGGAGGCATGGCGGGAAGCGTGGCGGGTGCTACCGCAGGCAACATGGTCGGACGTGCCGGGAAACTGCTGAAATAATCAATGTGGAATTATAAACGGAAAAAGTAAAATGGAATTCAAGTCACTCAAAAACATCGAATCATCGTTCAGGCAGATACGCCTGTTCGGTATCGTCTTCCTCTCGCTGTGCGCAGTGATAACGGTATGGAGCGTGTGGAGTTCCTACCGCTTCGCGGAGCGGCAGCGGGAAAAGATCTATGTGCTGGACAACGGCAAGTCGCTGATGCTGGCACTCTCGCAGGACCTCTCGCAGAACCGTCCGGCGGAAGCGAGGGAGCATGTGCGCCGCTTCCACGAGCTGTTCTTCACGCTCTCGCCCGAAAAGAGCGCGATAGAACACAACGTGAAGCGTGCGTTGCTGCTGGCAGACAAGAGCGTGTACAACTACTATTCGGACTTCGCCGAGAAGGGGTACTACAACCGCATCATCGCCGGTAACATCAACCAAGTGCTGAAGGTGGACAGCGTGGTGTGCGACTTCAACGGCTATCCCTACCGCACCGTGACCTACGCCACGCAGAAAATCATCCGGCAGAGCAACGTCACAGAGCGCAGCCTCGTGACCACGTGCCGCCTCTTGAACTCGTCCCGTTCGGACGACAACCCCAACGGGTTCACCATCGAGGGATTCACCATCATCGAGAACAAAGATTTACAAACCATCAAAAGGTAAACGGACATGAAGAAAATCAAGAAATCACTGTGGAGTGCGTACTGGAAACTCCACGACAAAAAGAAAATGCTGGTGGAACGGCTCAAAGGGTATCTGGACGGCTTGCCGCCGAAGACACGCAGGCGCATCGTGCTGGCGATGCTCATCGCATTCGCCGCACTTGCCCTCTACACCTTCGGTAAAGCCGTCTATGACATCGGCAGGAATGACGGCAGCCGGATGGAGATAGACCATGCCGGACAGGTGGAACTGTCCGTGAAGCCGGATAACAATCACAATGTAATACCTTATTTATATGGAACAGACGAAGAATGAACCCAAGAACGAAAACAAGGCGGCTCCCGGCAACGACAAGCCGAAAAAGGAGCGCAAGCCGCTGACCGAAGCCCAACGGCTGAAACGCCAGAAAATGATAGTGCTTCCCGCTATGGTGCTGGTATTCATCGGGGCTATGTGGCTGATATTCGCCCCGTCCTCCGGCAAGGAGCAGGAGCCGGGAACAAGCGGCTACAACATCGAGATGCCCGATGCGGACAAGGAGAACCGCCGGATTATCGGTGACAAGGCGAAAGCCTACGAGCAGGGGGCAATGGAGGAACGGCAGGAGAACCGCAGCCGCGCCATGCAGCAGTTGGGCGACCTGTTCGACCGCGAAACGGTGGAAGCGGATGGGGACAGCGACTTCGACCTTGCCAATCCCGGCGGAACGGAAGAGGCGGTGAAGCCAGCACCGAAGACCATCCAGTCCTCGGCAGCCGCCTACCGTGACCTCAATGCCACGCTCGGCAACTTCTACGAGCAGCCGAAGAACGACAATGCGGAGATGGACGAGCTGCTGGAACGCATCGCCACCCTCGAATCCGAACTGGAAAGCGGAAAAGAGAGAAGCTCCACGATGGACGAGCAGGTGGCACTCATGGAAAAATCCTACGAACTGGCGGCGAAGTACATGGGCGGTCAGAACGGCACGCAGGCGGCAGCGGGACAGACCGCAGAGCCGTCCCCCGTGCAGAAAACCGGAAAGAACACGGCAAAACCCGTCAGGCAAGTGACGCATCAGGTGGTGTCCTCGCTCGGACAGCCCATGAGCAATGCCGAATTTGTCGCTTCCTTCTCGCAGGAACGCAACCGCAGTTTCAACACGGCGGTGGGCGTTACAACCGTACCGGACAGGAACACCATACCGGCATGCGTCTATGGGGCGCAGAGCGTGACGGACGGGCAGGCGGTCAGGTTGCGGCTGTTGGAGCCGATGGCGGTAGCAGACCGGATCATCCCCCGTAATGCGGTGGTGGTCGGCGCAGCCAAGATTCAGGGTGAACGGCTCGGCATCGAAATCACCTCGCTGGAACACGACGGTACGGTTATCCCGGTGGAGTTGGAGGTCTATGACACGGACGGGCAGCCCGGCATATTCATCCCCAACTCGATGGAGATGAACGCCGTCAGGGAGGTTGCCGCCAACATGGGCGGTTCGCTCGGCAGTAGCATCAACATCTCCACCAATGCCGGGGCGCAGCTCGCCTCCGACTTGGGCAAGGGGCTGATACAAGGCACGAGCCAGTACATTGCCAAGAAGATGCGCACCGTCAAAGTGCATCTGAAAGCCGGGTACAGGGTCATGCTCTATCAGGAGAAGAACTGATGTATAATCATAAGAAATCCAATCAATAACAACAACCCACTAAATTCAAAGTAAAATGAGAAAAGTAATCATGATGTTTGCCCTCGCTATGGGCATCGCAACTGCCAACGCGCAGGAAAACGTAACCGTTGAAACGACCAACGGAAGTGAAGAACTGACCTTGACAAAAGAGGTCTATCCGCAGAAGGAGGCGGACGGCGACCTGTATCACGGTCTGACGAGAAAGCTGGGCTTTGACCGCATGGTTCCCCCGCACGGCTTGGAAGTGACCTACGACAAGACCGTGCATGTCATCTTCCCGGCGGAGGTGCGCTATGTCGATTTAGGCTCGCCCGACCTGATTGCGGGCAAAGCCGACGGAGCGGAGAACGTCATCCGTGTGAAGGCTACCGTGAGGAATTTCCCGAACGAAACCAACATGTCCGTCATCACGGAGGACGGGAGTTTCTACACCTTCAACGTGAAATACGCCGCCGAACCGCTGCTGCTCAACGTGGAGATGTGCGACTTCATCCATGACGGCGAGGCGGTGAACCGTCCGAACAACGCGCAGGAAATCTACCTGAAAGAATTAGGCAGCGAAAGTCCGATGCTGGTGCGCCTTATCATGAAGTCCATCCACAAGCAGAACAAACGTGAGGTGAAGCATATCGGCTGCAAGCGTTTCGGCATCCAGTACCTTCTGAAAGGCATCTACACGCACAACGGGCTTCTGTATTTCCACACGGAAATCAAGAACCAGAGCAACGTGCCTTTCGATGTGGACTACATCACATGGAAAATCGTGGACAAGAAGGTGGCGAAGCGTACCGCCGTGCAGGAGCGTATCATCCTGCCGCTCCGCGCGCAGAACTACGCCACGCTCGTGCCGGGCAAAAAAAGCGAACGCACGGTCTTCACGATGGCGAAGTTCACCATACCCGACGGCAAGTGCCTCGTGGTGGAGCTGAACGAGAAGAACGGCGGCCGTCACCAGTCCTTCGTGATCGAGAACGAGGACTTGGTGCGCGCCAATACCATCAACGAACTTCAAGTGCGCTGACCATGAGAAAGTACATCGCAATAATCATCGCGTCGCTTGCCCTGTTCACGGGGCAGGCGCACGCCCAGCGATGCCTGCCGAAGATGCAGGGCATCGAGGTCAGGGCGAATCTGGCGGACGGCTTCAAACCCGGCGGCAACGACGGCGGGTACAGTTTCGGGGCGGCTCTCTCCACCTACACGAAGAAGGGGAACAAATGGGTGTTCGGAGGTGAGTATCTCCTGAAAAACAACCCGTACAAGGACACCGCCATACCTGTGGCGCAGTTCACGGCGGAAGGCGGCTACTATTTCAAGATACTTTCCGATGCCCGTAAAATCGTGTTCGTCTATGCGGGGGCTTCGGCTCTCGCCGGGTATGAATCGGTGAATTGGGGCGAAAAAGTGCTGCATGACGGTTCGACACTGCACGACCGGGACGCCTTCATCTACGGCGGTGCGCTGACGCTCGATGTAGAGTTTTACGTGGCTGACCGTATCGCCCTGCTCGCCAACCTCCGGGAGCGTTGCCTGTGGGGTGGCGACACGAAGAAGTTCCATACCCAATTCGGGGTGGGCATCAAGTTCGTCATCAACTGACACGCGGCATGGAACGGACGGATATAGACACCATGAGGCAAATATCCCTCGCGGACTTTCTCGCGCGGTTGGGGCATGAGCCTGTCCGAAGGAGCGGAAACGAACTTTGGTATCGTGCGCCGTACCGCAGTGAGCGCACGCCCTCTTTCCGTGTGAACGTGGCGAAACGGCTCTGGTACGACTTCGGTTTGGGCAAGGGCGGTGACATCTTCACGCTTGCCGGGGAGTTTGCCCGAAGCGGTGACTTCATGGCGCAGGCAAGATTCATAGCGGAAACCGCCCGTATGCCGTTTGTCGCATCGGAAAAGCCGTTGTTGTACCTGCCGGAACCGTCCGAACCTGCCTTTGAGGGGGTGGAAGCCGTCCCACTGCTCCGCTCACCATTAACAGAGTATCTGGCGGAACGGGGCATCCCTTATGCCGTTGCATCCCGTCACTGCTGCCGCTTGAACTACGGCGTGCGTGGAAAACGGTATTTCGCAATCGGTTTCCAGAACGTGGTTGGCGGCTATGAAATCCGGAGCCGTGATTTCAAGGGTTGCGTGCCGCCGAAGGATGTGTCGCTGGTCAAAATGGAAAGTTCTCCGACTGGCGTGTGCAGTTTATTTGAAGGATTTATGGACTTCCTTTCCGCTGCCACGCTTGGATTGGAAACAGGCGACAGCCTTGTGCTGAACTCCGTCGCCAACGTGGGTAAGGCGGTAAAACACTTAGACGGGTACAGGCGCATCGACTGCTTCCTCGACCGTGACGAAGCCGGGCGGAGGACGCTGGAAGCCCTCAAAGGACACTACGGCGGACGTGTCTGTAACTGTTCCGCACTCTATGACGGTTGCAAGGACTTGAACGAGTATCTGCAACTGACAGCAAAAAAGAAATGAACAATAACTTAAAAATCAAAGGACAATGAACATACTGAACAACAAGAACAAGAGAATATCCATCTTCAAGGCGTTGGCACTCTGCCTGTTCGCCGCCGTGTCGCTCACGCTCGCATCGTGTGACGATGACATGGACATCCAGCAATCCTATCCGTTCACGGTGGAAACGATGCCCGTACCGAACAAGGTCACAAAGGGGCAGACGGTGGAAATCCGCTGTGAACTGAAAAGGACGGGCGATTACGCCAACACGCTCTACACCATCCGGTATTTCCAGTTCGAAGGGGAAGGCACGCTGAAAATGGCGGGCGGCATTACTTTTCTGCCCAATGACCGCTACCTGCTCGAAAACGAGAAGTTCCGGCTGTACTATACGGCTGAGGGCGACGAGGCGCACAACTTCATCGTGGTGGTGGAGGACAATTTCAAAAATTCCTACGAATTGGAATTTGACTTCAACAACCGGAACGTGAAGGACGACATTCAGACCGTCATCCCCATAGGCAATTACAAACCTCTGCCAAGATGATGCGTGTATTCATGGCTATCCTCTGTTCGCTGCTGGCGGTCTGCTCCGTGTCCGCACGGGACAGCCGTCGGAAGGGGACGGACAGGCAGGCGGCAATCTACCGCCTGCCGCCTTTTGAGCGGGCGGTTCGCTGTACGAAGTATTTTGAAGGCTGGCACTCGGAGAAACACCACCCATACGTGGGCTGGGGTCATCAGGTGCAGCCGGGGGAAAGGTATTCGGCACGCACCATGACGAAGCGGCAGGCGGACGCACTCCTGCGGAAAGACTTGCGTAAGTTCTGCGCCATGTTCCGTAAGTTCGGGCGTGACAGTCTGCTCCTTGCCACGCTCGCCTACAATGTCGGTCCATACCGGCTTTTGGGGAGCGGGAAGATACCCAAAAGCACGCTGATCCGAAAATTGGAGGCGGGCGACAGGAACATTTACCGGGAATATATCGCTTTCTGCAACTACAAGGGGAAACGGCACGCCATGCTGCTCAAACGGAGAAAGGCGGAGTTTGCGCTGCTGTACATTCCGTAACATGGCAAATGCCTGACAAATGAAACTCCGATGAAGCCGCAACTTCATCGGAGTTTCCGCTTTTCATACATTCGGGATTTTTCCTTTGCCGATTACTTCACCGTCCCTGCAATGCTCTATGATGCCGGGCGAAAATCCCATCTCCCCGATTGCGATATGCCGGATATACTCCACATATTCCTGACCTTGAAAAATCCTGCCCGTGAGGTTTTTGAAAATCATCCTTATGCTTGTTCCGTCATCGCTGTGCAGGATGATTTTTCCGTTCTGTCTGATTTCTTCCATGATTGAAACTTGTTTTTGTGAATACTATCGTAGATTGGGACAGCGGTTTCTTTGCTACTTTCTTTGTCCGCCGTCATGCTCACCGAAAGAAAGTAGGGCGGCTTTGTCCGCCGCCACTCAAAAATGGGTGTAGAGTCCTGTTACCATCGTGAACATTTCTTCCAGCATATCGCAATATATGCCATCGTGTGTTTCGATGTCCTTCGTCTTGCACTCGAATGTCTTTTTGCTGAACGTCCTGCGGTAGAAACGCATATTGTAGAGGTCTAAGCCGGCATCGTAGATGATGTCAAGGCGGTTGGCACTCGTCTTGTTCCTCGCAAGGCTCATGCGCAGTCCGTTACCCATATCTATAAAGTCCTTGCTTCCCGTCATGGCGGCAAAGCGTCTGCCGCCTATCTGCTGTAAAATAGTCTTCGCTATCATGCTTTTCTTGGTTGTAGGTTGGCGGTGCGGACACCGCCAACTTGTTTAACATTCTGTTATCTCGGCAATGGGTGTGTTTCGTTTCAACCATTCCATCAGGCACTCCATATTGTACTCGCTTGTGATGACTGCCGTATGGCTGTTGATGGCGGTAAACCTGCTGCTCTCGTAGTCGTCTATCCACCCTTTTAGGGTATCAACTCCCCACGCTTCGGCATCGTCAAAGATGCCGTCCAATACTTTGATAGGCTCACTGAACTTCACTATCAGCGTTTGATAGGCTGCGTTCATCGTCTGTCCTCCTTTCCTTCCTTTGCCGTGAGCCACTCATCCCGTGCTTCTCGGCACTCGTCCAATGTGGGTTTGACACAAGAGAACAACTCTCCGTCTGTGGGGTGGCGGTAGTCGTACTGCACAAGTGTCCGCTTGCGTCTGCCGATACCTAATTGGAAACGCTCGTATTTCTCCGTACCTGCTTCCGTGCAGGTGCTTACTCCGTTGATGGTCATCCGTGTTGCCATAATCGTTGATTTTAGGGTGGTTAAAAATGTACTGACAAAACTCTGTTCTTCATCACCATTTCGGGGTCGCTCGTGTAGCGTTGGTGCAGGTAGAAATGGTGGGAACCGAAGCCGTAAAGGAAAAACCTGTCAAGTCCGTGCTTCTCGGCAAAGTTCTTTACACTCCGTCTTAACTGCTCCTCACTCGTTGCAAGAGTGAGGAGGTTCACAAATTCAAGGAACATCGTGGGGATTTTATCGTCCCACAGACAAACCATGCTTTCAATTTTTACTTCCATACTATTGGGTATTATAGGTTGATACTATGCCGCTTCCATCCGCTGGCGGATAAGGTTCACGTTGCTGTTCACAAGGTTTACAATGCGGTCGTGGTACTCGGTATTGGAATTGTGCAAGCCACGACTTTGCACCACTTCCAATGTCTTCAAGGAAACCTCCACCGTTTCTATGCGCTTGCCGTCAATGGTAGCGGATAGGATAAGAGAGTTCTTTTCAAGGAAATAGGAGTTGGAAAACACGCAATGGTGCAGTTCCGTCCCTTCCGCTGCAAACTCCGCAACGCTCTCCAACACACGCACCTGCAAAGTGCCGTCCGTGAAGGCGATGCCGAAGAATATGCCTTTGAGTTTGCGGTATGCCTTCTCGTGTTTCTTCGCTTGGCGGATGCGTTCCTCCAACTTCTTGCGTTCTATCTCCTTGTTGCGCTTGTGCATAAGTCTGTCGTGTTCGGCTTTGAGGTCGGAGGGACAGACGTACTTCGGGCTGTTCGTGTCCTTGCCGAAATGCCGCAGGAGGTCTATGGTGTCACGCCACATGGAGCCGTCAGCAATGGTGTAGCCGTTGCGGATACATATCTTTACGGATGCCCAATACCTCTCTATGTCAAAGGAACTGCGGATATAGTGGCGCAACATGGGGTATTGCCCTGCCTTCAACAGCGTTTCGGCTCGGCTGTCGGAAAGGATAGCCGTGAAAAGGTCGTAAGGCAGTATGTTGTGGTATTCGCCATTGAAGCCGTTGCGTTTCAGTTCGGGTATGAAACGCTGTCGGGGATAGGTGCAGACGGGGTTTATATCGTATGCACGGAGTTTGTTGTTCTTGCGTACCTCCATGTCGCTGTATTCCGCCCATAGGTCGTAGTAAAGTATGGACATTCCACGCAGTCGGGCAATGGTGACGGTTGTGCCTTTGGGCGAAATCCACCTTTGCACCACTTCATAAATGGAATACCCGGCTGCCTGCCCTGCCTTGTATTGGGACTTGACGAAGAAGAAGCGTATCACTTGGTACTGCTTGCAGGTGGTGATGATGCAGAAATACTCGTTCTCGCTGAACACGCTCTTTCGGGTGCGCAACGCTTCCAACTCCATGCCGCAATGCGGGCAGGTGCATCCGCAAACGGTGTCCGCAAGGTTGTGTTCACTCCTCCACGAATGTCCGCACTCGGTGCAGATGTTCGTGCCGTCCGCCCTCTTGATGGCGTAATGTTTGAAGCAATGGCGGAAAGCGTAAGCCCTCTGTGTGGCGGTCAATTTCGGCAGTCGCTCGCTCAATCGTGCGACTTCCTGCTGTATGGGTGTTCTCGGTTTCATAATCAGAAATTGAATAGGTTGGGTTGTTGTACTTCTTGTGCGGTCGCTTTGGTGGCGGTTCTCGGCTTGCTGCGGTTCTGCAACTTGCGGAGTTCCTCCTCTTGGTATCTGCGGACTGCGTTCTGCCGTGCTTCCGCCTTTTCCTCTGCCGTGAGTTCCACAACGTGGTTCACCGCCACTTGGCACTGAATGGGCTTGCCTACCTCTATCTCGTTCTCGTCATAGTAGTGGACGGCTTGCCCGAATATCTCCCCGTCCGTGAAGCCGTTGCAACCGCTCCGCTGCACGTAGTTGAGAATGTAGGTGACACAATCGTCTATGTTCTTGGCAGGGTTGCGGTAGTTCCTCGCAAAGAGCGTATCTTCCGCTGCACGCTGCTCCAGATACATCTGTATCGTTCTCTTGAAATGTTCTGTTCCTTTCATATCGCTGTCTTTTTTAGATTGTCTGTTTCAGTATTTCTCTCCAATAGGTCGGCTCTACCTCGCTCAGAAGGAAGTCTGTAAAGTCCCTCCGTGCGTCCTTGTTCAGTTCTCGGTAGAGTTCACGGAACACGGATATGTTGCCGTTGATGTACGTTTCCACCATGTACACGAAGATGTTGTCCACCTCGTAGTATCTGCACTGCTGCGCTGCCGTTTTGCTGCTTCTCTTTGCCATGTCAGTAGGGGTTAAAGGGTGAATAACCAAAGGATGAAGCCGAAGAAGGCAATAGTGGAAAGGATAGCCACGATTACACCTATCGCCACTCGGAACACTCCGTTTACAATCTCTCTAATAATGCCCCAAAAGATGCCGAACATCCCGAAGGCGGTGCGTACCATCAAGCCGCATATCGCAAGCCCTATGTACTGCGCCATTTGTCTGAAATTTGCCGTTGCCGTCATATCTTCGCTGTTTTTGATTTTTTTGTTTTTTAATGCGGATTCAAGAGCTGAGGGAGTTGAGTTTCAAACTATCTTATCTGCCTCTCGTTTATCCGACATTTTTTTTATGCGTCTTTCTGTCGCATCGGTCGTTTTCGTTTCGGGTGCTTGAAAAGGTAGGGATTAGGGAATGCAAGGTTTTTCGGGAAAAATACTACCCGCAGGGCTGGAGATTTTTTCCGAAAACAGGAGGCTTGACCTTGCATTCCCGTCCAATCCCGGAATTACCTTTGCGCCCAGAACGGAAATGACTATCTGATGCGGCTCACTGAAAGACGCGAAAATGGAGGTAAACGGAAGTGGAGGCAGATTGGACAGGAAAACTTCAAAAGAGAAATCCGTAAAAAAGGGAAAACGCCAAAAGGAAAAGGGACATAGCCGGAGGCGTGAAACCGGGCAAACCACCGGCAAGGAAGTATGATTTTATATGTCTGGCCGAGCGTGTACGGTCGGACGGATAAAATCATTCTTCCCGGTTTGCCTGCCGTGTGTGACGGCTTGTTCCATTTATGGATCGGGCGGTCAGACACGGCTTTCCGCTTACGGCTCAAAGGAACAGTGGAAAAAGAAAAATCGTCAGAAACCCGTAAAAGCACCTCTTTGGCATAAGCACAAAAGAAATGGGCCTTGCATCATTAGTCTAAACTGTTGTTTAGGCGTGAGGCAAAGCCCTTTTCTCCGCTTATGCGTAGTCGGCATACGTTCGACCAAAATCCTTTTGGGCGATGGTGTGCCGACGGACAAAACCGCTTTTACGGAAAAACTTGTATGAGAAGAAAAAATTAGGGAGATTCATTTCAAAATCTCCCGTTTTATTGTTACTTTTGCATACGAAGAGTTCTTTGAAGGTTACGCAACGCGCAGAAGGATGATGCAGTAGATAACTAACTAAATCGTAACCTATTACTATCATGAGCAATTAACCTACGCTCAGTTCCAATAAATTACACTCTTTTCGTAACTTCTTTCTACAAAGTTATGAAATAAAATTCTCCTAACCGATAGTTTTGGTTTAATTTATAAACAATCTAAATAGTTTTTCTCTATCAATATTTTAATTTTTAAACTTAAAAAAATCAATAATTTTTTGAAAGAAAACATTAATTTCGGATTAAATTCTTTTGTACATCCGTGAGTTTATGCTAAATTTGTGACTTTTACAAAAATCATAATATAAATATGACACAATCGCGAGCAAGACAAACCACGGAGGCGATAGAGAAAATATATGTTTCTATGCGCCATCTTTTTTATAGAGGTTCTTTCAAACCTGGTGGAAGGTCAGGTCAGAATATCAGAACGCTGCTTTCTACCATCAATCCTGAAATCTACGGAACGATGAACAATCCGAACAAGATAGAATTAGACGGATTGCTCTATGTTTTGGATAGGCTACCAGAGGGAATAGAGGAATGTGCATTTATTCATTTGACTTCAGATGAAGGCTTTCACAAAGCGAGTTTCACGCCCATAGTCCCTAAAAAACGAAGAAGAAACTGCTACCGTATAGACCAGCACCAGATGAATATAGAGGTTCTGCTGGGTCGTTCGGAGATTTATGATATCCTTACTCACCTTACTTTCCTTTATATAGAAGCAGACAAAATCAGAAATATCGGTTTTGATATGGAGGAAGGCAGACCGAGAAGAGTTTGGAAAATAATAGAAGAAGTAGCCAAAGGAGAGAAAAAATTTACACGAACAGAAAAAGAAACAGCGATTATCCATCTTTCGGCGCTGCTGGGAAGGTCTTTTGATGAGACTTTGGAGGCTTACAAAAAATTTGGAAGTGATGACAATCCAGACCGATTGTTCAAGATTGTCTATAACCTTGGACAAGTGAGTTTCCTAGACTGGGCAGAGGAAAGAGAACGCGAAATTTATTTTTCCGCGATATTGCAGGAGCGCGTAGGACACCACCTTTTCGGCGAAAAATGGGCAAATACGCTTAAAGAAATTTTGGTTAAAGAAAATCTTTACCAAAGACCGCTGAATATCATCAGTGCGAATATGCACTCGGTGAAAAATATGCTTTTTGCGAACGATGCCTTGAAAAAAACTTGCAAAACAGGAATAGACTACACGCTTTACGAGGAAATCAGCAATAAAAAAGACCTTCAGGACAAGATTTTGGACTACGCTCTTTCTCAAGGGATGATTTACATCAATGATGAAAGCGGAAGTAATATAGATGTGCAAATCATTGATTTAAAGAAAACTAACCTAAAAAATACGCCTTTCGCGGAGGCTAATTTCTCTGGCGAGGATGTTTTGATCGTTTTTGATTATGCCTTTGGAGAGCAGGCTTATGAGATTATGGATGAGCTTCTGCGCCCATTCGATGTGAAAGGAGAGGAGTGCAAACTTAATGTAAAATCCATTTCTATCATGGGTAAAGCGGGAATTCTTACAGGAGAAAAAGGCGATATCATGATTCCTACATCGCATATTTTTGAGGGAACGGCGGACAATTATCCATTTGAAAACGCACTGAAATTGGAAGATTTCCAAGATACAGAACTGAAAGCCTTTGAGGGAAGTATGGTCACGGTTTTGGGAACTTCGCTTCAGAATAAGGATATTTTGTCTTATTTCATGAATACCTCGTGGAAGTCTATCGGACTAGAGATGGAAGGTGCTCATTATCAGAAAGCTATACAGGTGGCTTCTAAAATCCGCCACCATATCAATGAGAATTTATTCTTATGCTATGCTTACTATGCTTCTGATAATCCACTAGAAACAGGAAGCACGCTTTCTTCAGGAGGGCTGGGGCTTACAGGAGTGAAGCCTACTTATTTGATTACATTACGAATTTTAGAGAAAATTTTGAAATAAAAAATGAATACAAGGATTTTAAAAAAGATTTTCATCGCGGTATTCTTTATTCTTGGAATAGCGGAAGCATCGGCTTGGGGTGTTACAGGGCACCGTGTAGTAGCTGAAATAGCAGAAAATCACCTGACTAACAGAGCGAAAAGAAAACTGAAAAAACTTATCGGGAAACAGAAACTTGCCTACTGGGCAAACTGGCCAGATAATGTCAGAAATTCTCCAGAGTGGAAAAATACCAGCACATGGCATTATGTAAATATCCCGCCACAGGAGACCAAAGAGCAGTTTATAGAACAATTAAAGAATAACAATAAACCCAATATTTATACTGCAATACAAAATGTAAAGGGCATTATCGTAGATAAAAACACGCCTGATGCAGATAGGGAAATCTATTTGAGATTTTTAGTGCATTTTCTTGGGGATATGATGCAGCCTATGCACACAGGAAGAGAAGAAGATTTGGGAGGAAATCTCATCAAAATACAATTCTTCAAGAAAGATACTAATCTTCATTCCCTTTGGGATAGCGGTCTGATAGACAATACCAAATACAGCTACACGGAGTTTGCAAGGGTTCTGGATGTAAAATCAAAAGAAGAAATCCAAAAAATCCAAAGCGGAAGTCTGGAAGACTGGCTTTATGAAAGCCACCAAGCGGCTAATCAGCTCTATGACAGCGTAAAACCTGGTGAAAACTACAGCTATGATTATCAAGAGCAGTATAAAGATTTGTTAGAAAGACAGCTTCTGCATGCAGGATTGAGATTGGCTAAAATTCTAAACGAAGTTTTATAAACTAAAAAGAGCATCTGTAAAAGATGCTCTTTTTTTGTGGTTATTTCACGACCCAAGTCATTCCCAGCATGAAATTTCGCCCTGCTTGTGGGAAATAATAGGCGGCTCCATCATAGACATGCCCTTTGGTCATGTACATTCTATTGAGGAGGTTATTGAGATTGAAATAAAGATTCAGTTCGTGATGTTTTAAGCTTAATTTATAACCAGCCAAGAAATCCAAAAGATTATAATCAGGAATTGCAAGTGTCTGCGTATTATCTAGATACTGCCCGCTGACATATTGGTTTTGAATACCGAAATTAAAGTTTTTCAGCTGATAAGACACGCCGATATTGCTGATGAATTTCGGAGAAAGAGCGATGTCCGTTGTTCCCAAGTTTTCAAGCAGTCCGCCATTTTTCACATGAAAATTAAGATTTTTGTTTTCGCTCCAAGTCGCATTAGCCAAAATTTGGATGTTTTTGATGGGTTTTAGATTAAAGCCAAATTCCACGCCTCTTCTGAAAGATTTCCCTGAATTTTCTCTGATGAAAGCGCCTGTATTATCTATTTTTCCGCTGAAAACCAATTGGTTATTATAGTGCATATAGTAGAGGTTCGCAAAAACAGAAAAGAATTTTCCGCTTTTTTCCAGTCCCAGTTCAAAGTCGTGGAGCGTTTCGTGCTGGATATCATTTTTAGAAATAATGTCCTTTCGGCTTGGCTCTCGGTGAGCCAGTGCGTAGGAGAAATAGATTTTTCCGTGATTAAAATTAAAGTTGATTCCCGTCTTTGGGTTTAGGAAATTAAACACTCGGCTGAAATCACCTCCTTCACCTTTGAAATATTCTAAAACTCTGGCATTGTGATAGATATGTCTAAATTGTAAATCTCCAAAAAGCTCAAATTTGTTCAAAGAATAAATGAATTTTCCGAAGAAAGAAAGGTCGTTTTTCACCGAATGATTGCGGTAATATTCATGCTCGAAAGGAATCTGCGGTAGCCCAAACGCCGAACTCATATTCCCGAAATGTTTTCCTTGGTATTGGTTTCCTGCTCCGCCGATATTGATTTTCAGATGGTTATACTTTCCGTAAATATGCGCAACCATTCCATAGAAATCATTGTCCAGCCATTTTTTTCTGATGAGGTCTGTTTTTATGATTCCAGAATTGAGAATATTGTATTTATCGGGTCTTTGGTCTTGTTTGTAGTTTTCGTAGAAACCTTTTCCTTTGGTGTAATGAAAGGTGGTTTCTAAATCCCAGTGGTTGCTAATGTTTTGATTTATAATGAGATGATAATGGTTTTGCTGGTAATTGTCCGTTTCGTTATCGTAGAATTTTGCGATATTTCCACCTTGGTAGATTGCTCCAGAGGAATTGAATTTTCGGTTGATTTTATAAGTGTTTTCATCTATTCCGTTCCATGATTGGTAAGTTTTTTCCTTGCCGCCGAAAGCCAAAAATTTTAGTTTTGTTTTTTCAGTTTTAAATAAAGCGGTGATGTTGTAGGACTGCAGGTCAGAGGTTGCCCTGTCTATGTATCCATCTGATTTTATTATGGAATATCTCGCCATGATGGAGAATTTGTTGTGAAGAAAATTCCCTGTTCCAGCCTCGAAAGAGTGTTTTCTGGTATCAAAAGAACCATAGGATTGGTCGGTTCGTAAGTATGGCGTTTCCTCTGGGTTTTTGGTGATGATATTTACACTCGCCCCGAAAGCCGCCGCCCCGTTGGATGTGCTTCCCACTCCTCTTTGAATTAGGATTTGAGAGGCTGAACTTGCTAAATCGCTGACATTTACGAAGAAAGTTCCCTGCGATTCGCTGTCGTTGTACGGAACGCCGTTCATCATCACATTGATAGAAGTCCCTGCCACGCCCCGAATTCTAAAATCCGAGTAGCCCACTCCGTTCCCAGTGTCCGATGAGGAAAGGACAGAAGTCTGGTTTTTGAGAAGCATTGGAAGGTCTTGCCCGAGGTTTTTTTGGGCTAAATTTTCCACACGGATGATTTCTTTGGTGACGGGAAGCCGTTTGGTGAAATTAACCGCTTCGATTTCTTTGACTTTGGCAGAGTCTGCCTGTGCGTAGGACATAGAGCTAGCGTATAGCCCTAAATAAATAATTCCTTTCATTCTTTCAATAATTTTTTAGTTAAACAATTTTGAGAATAAAAGGATGCGAAAAAATAAGAGAACACAATCGTGCCTAAACACTTCCCTAAACAGCATTACCTGTTCAGGTTCATTGGGTATGATCTCAGCCTTTTACAGCACCCCTTTTGCTGGCGCAAAGATATTAAATTTAGAATAAAATCTGAAAAATAGTGACATTTAACATCCTAAAATCAAATTCCAAATCAGGGTGTCTACTAATTCAAAATAATATTATACTTTTGCAAAAATTTTTGGTATGGCAAAAAATTTAGTAATCGTAGAGTCTCCTGCGAAGGCAAAAACTATTCAAAAGTATTTGGGTAAGGATTTCGAGGTGAAATCCAGTTTTGGACACATCAGAGACCTTCCTAAAAAAGGCATGGGTATCAATTTGGAAGATTTTACGCCAGATTATGAAATCTCTGCTGATAAGAAAAAAGTAGTGGCAGATCTGAAAGCAGCATCTAAAAAAGCTGAAACAGTGTGGCTGGCTTCCGATGAAGACCGCGAAGGAGAGGCTATCGCTTGGCATCTTGCACAAGAGTTAAAACTAAAATCTGAAAATACCAAAAGAATAGTTTTCCACGAAATTACTAAAAATGCAATACTAAAAGCGGTAGAAAACCCGAGAGAAATAGACCAAAACTTGGTCAATGCTCAGCAGGCAAGAAGAGTTCTTGACCGAATAGTGGGTTTTGAGATGTCGCCAGTCCTTTGGAAGAAAGTAAAACCAGGGCTTTCGGCTGGGCGTGTCCAGTCCGTAGCGGTGCGGCTCATCGTAGAAAGAGAAAAGGAAATAAGGGAGTTTAAGCCCGTTCCTTCGTATAAAGTGGAAGGCGTTTTTACCAACCTTGAAAAACAAGAAATTTCCGCAAAACTAAAGAAAGATTTTACCAAAGAACAAGATGCGGAGAACTTTCTAAATCAAGTTCAAAATATTGATTTTAAGGTTCTTAATGTAGATGTAAAACCTGCGCAGCGTTCGGCATCGGCTCCTTTTACCACTTCTACATTACAGCAGGAAGCGAGTAACAGGCTGGGATATGGCGTAACGACAACGATGCGTGTGGCGCAAAGGCTCTATGAAGAGGGATACATCACCTACATGAGAACGGACTCTGTGAACCTTTCTCAGGAGGCGATAAATGCAGCTAAAAGTCAGATTCTGAAAGAGTTTGGCGAAGAGTATTCTCAGCCAAGAAACTATGTGACCAAATCGGCATCTGCACAAGAAGCCCACGAGGCTATTCGTCCAACCGATTTTGGAGTGAAATCCATCGGAGATGCTCAGTTGAACAAGCTTTATCAGCTTATATACAAACGAACATTAGCCAGCCAGATGGCCAACGCCAAGCTGGAAAAAACCATAATAGAAATAGGCAATCCAGAGTTACCGCAGCATTTCGAGGCGCAGGGAGAAGTTATTGTTTTTGATGGTTTCCTTCGTGCTTATAGTATTTATAAAAATGAAGATGAAGAGCAGGAAGATGGCGACAAAATATTACCAAAAGTAAATGTAGGCGAAGCTTTGGCGTATAAAAAAATCACTGCGGTAGAAAAATTCAGCCGACCAGTGTCTCGTTTTACGGAAGCAGGTTTGGTGAAAAAACTGGAAGAATTAGGCATCGGAAGGCCGTCTACTTATGCGCCTACGATTCAGACGATTCAGAACCGTGAGTATGTAGACAAGCGCGAAATAGAATCAAAGGGACGCGAAATAGTAAAGCTTACTTTGACAAAAACAGGATTAAAAAAAGAAATCCTAACGGAGAAATTCGGAGGAGATAAAAATAAATTTGTCCCAACAGATATAGGAATCGTTGTAAATGACTTTTTGACAACTAATTTCAATGAAATTCTGGACTATGGTTTCACTGCAAAAGTGGAGGAAGATTTCGATGAGATAGCCAGAGGAGAAGAGAAATGGAAAGATGTTTTAAAAAACTTCTATAGTAGTTTTCACCCAAAAATAGAGGATGTAGGCGAGAATGCAGATAGGGCGACAGGAGAGAGACTGCTGGGACAAGACCCTAAAACAGGCAAAAATGTTTATGCTCGAATTGGGCGTTTTGGGCCGATGGTTCAGATAGGGGAAACGGACAGTGATGAAAAGCCTATTTTCGCATCACTGATGGCGACTCAAAACATCGTTACCATTACTTTGGAGGAGGCGTTGGAACTTTTTAAAGTGCCGTTTGATTTACAAGACTACGAAGGAAAAACCGTTACGGTAGGAGTAGGGCGTTTTGGGCCATATGTGAAATGGGGCGAGGCGTTCATCAGTCTTCCAAAGGGAGAAAATCCACTTTCGGTGGACTATGACAGGGCAGTAGCCATCATAGAAGAAAAGAAAAAGGCAGACGCGCCAGTGGCATCTTATAAGGGAGAGCCTGTTACTAAGGGCGTGGGAAGATTTGGGCCGTATCTGAAATATCAGGATATTTACATCAATGTGCCTAAAAAATACGATTTTGAAAATCTATCTCAAAAAGATGTAGAAGAACTCATCAAAGCGAAGCTCGATAAGGAAGCCAACCGATATATCCGGCAGTGGGAAGAAGAAAAAATATCAATAGAAAATGGGCGATGGGGGCCTTTTATAAAATTTAAAAAAGCAAATTTCAAGATTCCTAAAAAACAGGATGACACTAAATATACGCCAGAGGAACTGAAAGATATTTCCCTAGACCAAGTGAAAAAGTGGATTTTGGAGCAGGATAAAACAGCTTTTGCAGAGAAAAAAACAGCAAAGAAAAAATAATGAAAATGAGAGGAAAAGGTAATGAAATATTTTGCCTTTTTTTCTTATATATTGAGTAAAGGAATGGATTTACAAGACATTTTTATAAAGCCAGAAAAAATCAGTTGTGAGCATTGGCAGCTGGGAAACACTATTTCTGATGAGGTTCAGGAAAATGGAGTGGTGCTTATTTTTTGTTCTGATGAAAGAGGGAGCGGAGGAAATGCTGAAATGAAGGATTTCAGCAGGCTTAGAAAAGAATTTTATGCCTTGTCAGCATTTGATTTTGAAGTTCCTATTTGTGATTTAGGAGAGCTTATTTCGGGTAAAACTCAGGCTGATACGCGATATGTTTTGGAGGAAATCCTTACATTTTGTTATAATAAGAATGCAGTTCCAGTTGTCATCGGAGGAAGTGTGGATTTGTCTTACGCATTGTTTTCAGCATTAAATTTCCATCAGAAAGGCATTAACTATGCCCATATATCTAATATTGCTTCTCTTTCAAACGAAGGAGAAGAGATTTTGGAGGCGAACTATTTACACAAGATTTTAACGAAAAAAGAGGCTTCTTTGCGAAATTTTCATCTTTTGGGCTATCAAAGGCATTTGAATGAAATTGCTTTATTAAAGCTGATGAAAGAAGTGGATTTTGATGTCCTTCGCCTTGCTGATATGATGAATACGACGGAGAAGGCAGAGCCTTTTTTCCGCAGGGCAGATATGGTTACGCTCAACTGTGATGCCGTGGAGAGTTTTACAGAGGCTTTTTCTACAAATCCGCAGGTAAATGGGCTGAACCGCCGCGAAATCTGTGCCTATATGAAAGAAATAGGGCTGAGTGAAAATCTGAAAACTGTCGGAGTGTTTAATTTTAATATTCATTCGGAAAACGCTCTAAATCATCAGCTTATGGCACAGATGCTTTGGTATTTGATAGAAGGAATAAATATCCAAAGGACGCATCCAAAGGAGCGTAGTTATGATACTTTTGTGGTTTTGATAGACAATAGGGAATTTAGTTTTAAAAGGGATACTTTCAGCGGATTGTGGTATTTTGTGAAGGGAAATGATGTGAAAAAATGGATTCCTTGTTCCCGAGAAGACTATGAAAACGCTAAGAGAGGCGAACTGAATAAAAGGTTTTTAATATAAGATTATGAAGAAAAAGATTTACCATATTTTGTTGATATTCATATTGTTTTTAGGAATAGTAACAGTATTATACATGTACAGAAAATTTTCATATGCAGAGAAGCAGGAATATTATCCAGTTCAGGATAATTCTAAGAAAGATAGTATATTGAAAATTGGAATTATTGGTGACAGCTGGGTGGGACGGACTGATTTGGATAAAAAAATGCAAAAATTCTTTTCTGAAAAAGGAATTGAAGCAGAGTTTATTGCCCTGAGTCACCCTGGAGCAACCTCAAAAGAGATTTATGAGGACATGTTCAAAGAAAAAAATGAAGAATTTTCATCAAAATTTGTGATAGAATCTAAACCTGATTATTGTATCATCATTGCAGGAGTAAATGATGTAGCAAGGCATATAGGAAAGAAATATTATGCAGATCATATGGTTTTGATTATAAATACTTTACTACATTACAAAATAAAACCAATTGTTGTAAAAGTGCCTAATTTTGGGGTAGAGGATGTGCAGGAGTACAAAAATATATTTAGTAAGTATACAAATATTGTGTCTGAAGTGATTGATGGTGGAGAGGTGAATGATAATAATGTGTCTACATATAGAGAGACACTTAATAAAGAATTAAAAGAAAATGATTTGTTAGATAAAATTATACTTTTTGATTCAGATAAAATCAATAAAGATTACAAGAATAACAAGAATTTGTTTACAGACCCATTACATCTTAATGAGCAAGGATATGAAGTTTTTATTAAGGCGCTGTCAGAAGATATCATTGAGGAAATAAAAAGTGAGAATAAGCAGAATTAAAGATGAAAATCGAAATAGCATGAAGAAAGTATCCATCATCGTTCCTGTTTATAATGTAGAAAAGTATCTTGCAAAATGCCTTGATTCGTTGGTGAATCAGACTTTGGAGAATGTGGAAATCATTGTAGTAGATGATGGAAGCAAGGACAATTCTAAGCAGATTATAGATGAATTTCAGACCAAATATCCTGATAAAATAAAATCTTTTGTAAAGGAAAATGGAGGGCTGAGCGATGCGAGAAATTTTGGCTTGGAAAGGGCGAGTGGAGAATATATAGGCTTTGTGGATAGTGATGATTATGTTACAGTGGAGATGTT
Source organism: uncultured Flavobacteriaceae bacterium (assembly GCA_963520725.1). Classification (GTDB taxonomy): domain Bacteria; phylum Bacteroidota; class Bacteroidia; order Flavobacteriales; family Weeksellaceae; genus JABCPE02. The sequence continues at coordinate 67,076 of CAUQSG010000002.1, forward strand.
TGAGGAAATGTATTCTCTTGCCCAAAAATACGATGCCGAAATGGTAATCTGTAACCTTCAAAAGGTGGATGAAAACGGAAAAATTCTTCAAAAACTCACACAGGTTCCCAATATGCCAGAGAAAATAGATTTAGCGAAGAACCTTTCTGTTTTTTCGGATTTGGGATATTTTGCTTGTAATAAACTTTTTAAAAGGGAATTGTTTGAAAATAAGCGATTTAAAAAAGGAGTGCATTTTGAGGATATACAACTCATTCCACAGCTTTTGTTGAGTTGTAAGACTTTGGCCCAAACTCAGAATTATCATTACCAATACTTTGAACGACAGGATTCTATTACGAAAACCCATACAGAAAAAGGTTTGGATTTATTAAAAGCTGTGAAAGCTGTGGAAGAAGCGTTCCAAAAGTCTCAATATTCTAATGAAAAACAGGCATTAAAAGGATTTTGGATATTCGAGGCGGTTTATTCTTATTTGGCGTATTTGGCTTTTGTAAAGGATGATAATCTATACCAAAGAATGTCAGCAGAACTGAGAAAATTCATAAAGGAAAGAAAAATATCTTTGATAGAAATTCTTAATTATGAGCGGTTTGGTAAGAATTATCTCGTATCTTTGCCAATTAAGAAAAAAGTATATTATTTATTGTATTTTTTGAGGCAGGAATGGCTTTTGAGAAAAATACTGAAATAGAGAAAAGATGATACATTTCCTACACCCAGTTTTTACGATACTGACAATAATTCTCGTAATTTATAGCTTCTTAGAGGTAAATAATTACAAGAATTATAACTCTGTGTGGGTGGTGATTGCTTTTTTGACAATATTTATTGGGTTAAGATATTGGATAGGTGCGGATTATGCAAATTATTTTAGGGCATATCATGAATTCGGAAGAGATTTGGATATGTCAGATATTCTTAATATGATTAGAGAAAGGAGAAAGGATATACACATGGAATGGCTGTATTTGTTCTTTGCAAATGCAATATATGAGGGGGGCTTTTCTTTTTATGTTTTTACTTTTTTATTAGCAATTGTTTCTATTTCAATTAAATATAAAGTTTTTACTGAACATGCTGTATATCCAGCATTTGCAATGCTGTTGTTTATGTATCCAACAATACTTGTTTCTGATGGAGGGCAGATGAGGCAGGGAATGGCTATGGCCATACTGCTTTTTTCCTTTAGATATATCAAGGAAAGAAAACTTCTTATGTTTTTGTTTACAGCATATTTAGCTATAGGTTTTCATACATCAACAACGATTTTTATTATTGCCTATTGGGTGGTTTTGATTCCTATGAATTCTACTCGTATTTTAATAGCTGTTTTAATATGCATGGCATTATCTCCATTAAAACTTTATCAGTATATTTCGTTATTGGATTCCTTTACTTCTACAGGAGTTTATTCTGGTTTTCAATCTTATGAATCATTAGATATTGAAGAATCTTCAGTTCGTTTTGTTAAGCTTACGGATTTGGTCTGTATTGTATATACTTATTTTTTAGTTGCGTATGATAAAGTAGCATGTCAAAAAATTCTATATTATGAGTATATGAGAAATATAGGAGTTTTGGGTATTTGTTTGTATTTTATCTTTAGATGGAATGATATATTTGCATCAAGATTGATAGCCAATTTTCTTATTTATATGCCTATGGTGTTGGTAAATATAGTTGCAGCTGTAAGTAGTGATAGACTAAGAAAGTCCCTACAGTATGTTCTTATGATGTTTGTGGCTTTCCAATATTTTGTATATGCAAATCAGCATGGATTGAGAACAGGATATACAATGGAATATAGAAATATTTTATGGGTAGAATAAAAATATTATGGATGAAATAAAACTATTTTTTGGACTAGAAGGGCAAATGTTTTTTCTTGTGAAAATATGTTTTGTTCTTTTACTTTCTTTTTTGTTAAGTTATAAAGCTATACCTGTAATCATTAGAATTTCAAAAAGTAAAAATCTAATGGATATACCAGGTGATAGGAGTTCCCATGAGTATAAAATTCCTAATCTTGGTGGAATAGCTTTGTTTTATACAATAGGTATCTGTGCGCCAATTTTTGCTTATGAACTATTTGTGCAGTATAGATTTTTGTTTCCTGCATTGGTTATCTTGCTTTATATAGGAGTAATGGATGATATTCTGGTGATGAAAGCCTATAAAAAACTGATTGGGCAAATTGTTATTGCGACCATGATGGTGGTGGGTTCTGATGTTCGAATAAGAAGCTTGTTTGGTTTATTTAGTATTTATGAATTAGAATATTTTGTGAGTGTATTTTTTAGTATATTTTCATTTATTATACTTATCAATGCATTTAATTTGATAGATGGAATAGATGGGTTAGCGGGAATATTTGCTGTGATTAGTTTTTCTATTTTTGGATTTAGTTATTACCGTTTGGGAGAATATAATTATCCGATGGTCATTCTTTGTGTGGTGATTATAGGATCTTTGTTGGGTTTTTTATATTATAACTTATCCAATAACTGGCGGCAAAAGATTTTTATGGGAGATACAGGTTCTATGATTATAGGATTTATCCTTGTGTTCACGGCATTTTATTTTATTGATTTGTTTATCAGTGGTGGAGACACAGTGTCTGTAGGAAGGCCAAAATATCATTTGGGAACAGCCCCTATTATAGCGGCAGCTATTTTGATTATCCCTATTATAGATACATTGAATGTTATTATTGTAAGGCTTTTGAATAAGAAATCACCATTAAGAGCGGATAGAAACCATATCCATCATAAGGTTTTGGATTTAGGTTTTACCCATAAAAAGGCTACAGCATTTATTATCACCTATTACATGGGAATAGTTTTGGTTACTTATTTTCTGCGCCATATGGATATTAATTTATTATTTTTAGTGGTGCTTAGTTTAGGTTTTTTTGGAGCATATTTGCCAAATATTATATCAAAACTGAAAAAATAATAATAAAAATCATATTTTTGTAGAATCAATAATAAAAACGATGAAAAGAAACAGCATTTTAGGCCTAGTGGCAGCAATGATGATGATATCTTGTGTGGGAACAAAAGATGTAAAATATCTTCAAAAAAATGAAAATCTGGAGATTAACTCTGAAGGATTAGTCCCTTACAATATTCCTATATATAGAGTTACAAAAAATGATATACTTTCTCTTAATGTGATTACAACTCCTAAGGGGGATGCGGCTCAGTTTTATTCTTCATACAATGTTTCAGGAGGAGAAGGTGCAGGAGCAGGAATTTTGAATCCAAGTGTATCGGGAGCATCTGGCACAACATCTGGAAGTGGTAGTACAGGAACCATGTCTGGTGGTAATGGGAATTACTATTTCCGAGGGCTAAAGGTAGACTCTAAAGGAGACATCAATGTTTTTGGAATTGGTTTTATAAAAGCTGAAGGAAGAACATTGGAAGATATTTCTCAAGAAATCCAAACTCGTGTAAACGAAAATTTCTTAGGAGGAAAATCTGAGGTAAGGCTTAATTTAGACGGGATAAGATACTATATCCTTGGGGATGTAGAAACCATAGGAATTACAGGTGAAAAAGTGGCTTACAAACAGACACTTACCATTACAGAAGCTTTGGCAATGAATGGCGGTCTAAATAGAACTGTAGATAGAAAGAACATAGTTCTACATAGAAAACTTCCAGAAGGAATAAAGATAGTAAAACTAGACCTTACTAGAGAAGATGTGATGAATTCGCAGTATTATTGGCTTCAGAATGGAGATGAGATTTATTTAAATACTAGAGGAAGAAACCTTAATGGATTTGGTAAAGAACCTGTACAGACTATTAGTACAGCAGTTTCCCTTATTACATCAGCCCTTACGGTATATCTTCTTTTTTCAAGATTATAAAATATGATTCCAGGAAAAAATAATAATACACAGGAACAAATCCCTACAGGACAGGAAAAAAGTAAGGTGGGGACTTTTAGCATATTTAGTGTAGAGAGTTTTATTAGGAGGGTTATTAGAAACTGGTATTGGTTTGTAGGACTTGCTATTTTGGGATATAGTATTTTTTATATTTATAATAAGTGGTATGTTCAGAGAATTTATGCTTCAAATTTGTCTTTAAGTATCTCAAGCGGTACTGCTAGCTATTTTACACCTAATCAGTCTATTAACTTCATTTGGGGGCAGGAAGGGAATCAAGATGGAGTGTTCCTCAAAAAAATGGTTTTGTCTAGAAGCCATAATGAATATTTGGTTCAGGAATTGGATTTGTTTGTAGGATATTCTACAAAGGGACTTCTAAAATCTACATATTTGGACAAATATGACTCTCCTGTTCTTGTAGAAGTGGATAAGGAACATTTACAACAGGTCAATTATCCCATAACGATTTACCCAAAAGGAAATGGAAAATATGAAATAGAACTTCCTGAGGAGGGGCATTCTACACATTTGTATAGTTATAAAACAGAAGGGTTTAAAGATGTTTCTGCATATGGAAGACCAGCAAATAAGGTGGTTTCAGTTAATCAATGGTATGAGACACCTAACCTACGGTTTAGGCTGATTCATAATCCAGAAGCAAAAGTTAAGTTAGATAAAATTATAATCAATTTAAGCACAGTAGATCAAGCTGTTAGGACGATAATTTCTACTATAAATGTAGAATTTGATAAAGAATTAAACACCATAATGACTATCAGTAAGAAAGGTTATAACCTTCGTGAGACGGTATCTTTCTTAAATCAATCTGTGGAGAAACTTATTGAAAAAAGAGAAGAGGACAAAACCCTTGTGGATAAGAATACTCTTCAATACATCAATGATAATCTCAAAAAGGTTAGACAAAAATTAGATTCTAGTGCAAACAACTTTAACCAGCTGAAAATAGATAAAAAGATGTTCAGCGTAGAGGGGAAAGACCAAGAGTTGTTGAAAAAAATCTATGATTTAGAAATAAAAAGAGCCGAACTACTTACCAAAATGAATTCTCTTAATAGCATAAGAAATTCTGTAAGTAGAAGTTTGGAAGACCTTATCAATGTTAATAGTGCAGGGATAGAAGATGGAGGTTTTATGGCGACTATTTCGGAGCTTAAAGCATTGTATCTTAAAAGGTTGGAGATGTCTACTATCTATACGCCTGATTCTGAACCTATGCGGGAGATTAACAAACTTATAAATGAAGCTAGGGGAAAATCCTATGGTAGGTTGAACGATTATTCTTCTGTTTATAATGAACAATTGGCCAAAATAAATGATGATATCAGAAGAGCAGAACTAGATTTGGTGCATTTGCCTGATGACCAAAGGAAATATATAGACATGGAAAGGGAGTATAAGGTGATAGAAACAACCTACAATACTCTACTTTCAAAACAAGCTGAAACTCAACTGAGACTCGCGACAGCTAAATCTGATTTGACTATCATAGACCCAGCAAAAGACTTGGGACAAGGACCTATTGGACCAAATGTTGCTCTTGTGAAATATGGACTTGTATTTGGTTTTATGCTTATACCATTGTTGCTGATTTTAGTAACAGAGATATTGGACAACAGAGTAAAATCTATAGCAGAGTTATTGGGTGTTGTCAAGATACCTCTTCTAGGTGTTATTGGTAAAAACCTTCATGAAAATAACCTTACAGTCTTGGAACAGCCAAAATCTTCTATTTCAGAGGCTTTTAGGGGAATCAGAGCGAATTTAAGATTTCTTTATAACGAAGATGGAAATAGCAAAGTGATTTTGGTGACTTCATCAGTAGGAGGGGAAGGGAAAACATATTGTTCCATCAATATAGCATCAGTTCTAGGGCTGAGTGGCAAAAAAACTATTTTGCTCGGAATGGATTTAAGAAAGCCTAAAATTTTTGGAGATTTTAAGATAAACAACAAATATGGAATTTCTAATTATCTTTCTGGAGATATAGAGATGCACGAAATTATCAATAAAACTAAAATTCCTGCTTTGGATGTGGCGACTTCTGGGCCGATTCCACCGAACCCTTCGGAGCTTTTGATGAGCGACAAGAACAAGGAGTTTATAGAATTATTGAAAAAAGAGTATGATTTTATCATCATAGACTCGCCGCCAGTAGGATTGGTTGCAGACTCTTTTGAACTGATGAAACTTACAGATGCCAATGTATATGTGGTAAGACATGAATATACAGAAAAACATATGCTTAGAATGGTAACAGAGAAGTATCATGCGGAAGAGATTAAACATCTAGGACTTATTTATAATGATTTTGTGTCTAAGCAGGGCTATGGTTACGGCTATGGTTATGGCTATGGTTATGGCTACGGTTACGGCTACGGTTATTTTGATGAAGACAAAAACTATGAAGAGCCTACTCTGATAAAAATTAGAAATAAAATCAGGAGTATTCTTGGTAAAAACAAGTAAACAAAAAAAGAGCAATGAAACATTGCTCTTTTTTATATTTCAATATCAACTACATAGCCTTCGTGGTTTCTTATGTTGATGACATTTCCGTCTTGAAAACAAAGATATTGACCTTTTATTCCATGTAGAACGCTACTGAATTTAGGCTGTTTGTCCAAAGTGAAAACTAAAATTTTCTTAGGAGCAGTGTAGGGAAAATCTATTTTCCATATTTTTTCTCCATTGATGGCGAATTTTCTGCTTTCTATTGGAAAAAGGCTCTCTATTTTATTTCTAAAATCAATTAAGTCAATCTCATCTTCATACTCATCTTGGAGCATTTTTCGCCAGTTGGTTTTATCTGAAATGTGTTGTTTCAGCGCAACTTCTATTACGCCTGCTTCATAGCGGTTTTCGGTTCGTGCGATGGGAAGGGCAAATGTAGCGCCTTGGTCTATCCATCGCGTTGGGATTTGGCTTTCGCGGGTTACGCCCACCTTTACATCGCCTGTATATGCCAAATAGACAATATGAGGCTGGAGCTGAATGTTTTTTTCTATTTCCAAATTTCGCTCTTCCACACCGAGATGAGCTGTGGAAAGCTCTGGCTTTAAGATAGAGTCGCTGGCGAAAGGGCTTTCGAAAAAACATTTTTTACAAAACCCCATTCGAAAAACAGGTTCGCTGCTTCCGCATTCTATGCATTGATAACCAATGTGCTGTATGCTTATTTTCTTTCCAAATAACTCATTTAGGTGTATGATGTCTCCTGAAATATTTAGGTAATATTGCACAGGTTCAGCAAGTTGAGTTATCATTTTACGAATTTGTCCTCTGAATAACATCTTCTTTTTTATAAACACAAAAATATAAATTTTATGAATAGAAATAGAAAATCATGAAATTATTATTTTTTTCATACATTTGCCGTTTGTAAAAAAAAGATAATGAAAAGGATATTTATTTTATTAGGGTTTGTAGGATTAACAAACATTTATGCACAAAAAGGAAGAGTTGGAGTTAATACAGACGAGCCTAAAGCTACATTAGACATCAATGGTAGTTCAGTAGATAACATAAAAGGTATATTGATACCAAGAGTAACTGCGGCAGAAATGAAAACTATGTCAGGAGATGCAAATTTTGGAGGACATCAACATTCAGTACTTGTTTATCTTACTGACACTATGCCAACAGCAGACCAGGCAGACAAGCATGAATATGTAACAGATGAGGGATTCTATTATTGGAATAATACAGCTTTAAAATGGATTCCTCTTAATGACCTTAGATATGTGGGAAGAGGGAATCATATAACCATGGATGCTGGACAAAATGGGACATCACTTCCTGCAGGGAGCAATAATATAGGAATTGGAAAAGGAAGTCTTAATGCGAATACTGGGTCAAATAATATTGCAGTAGGTGCTAGTGCTCTTCTGAAAAACACTTTAGGGAGTGGAGCCGTTGCTATAGGTACCAATGCTCTTATAAGAAATACTAAAGGGAAGAATAATATTGCTATAGGAACTAATACTCTTACACAAAATACAGAAGCAGATAATAATATTGCTATTGGTATCACAGCATTAAATCTTAATACAGAGGGAACTAATAATGTTGCCATAGGAGGAGAGGCACTTACTAATAACAAAAAAGGGAAAAATAATATTGCTCTTGGACCAAATACACTCAGACAAAATGTAGATGCAGATAATAACTTTGCTATTGGTCTGAATGCTCTTGAGGCAAACACAATAGGACAAGCTAATATGGCGGTTGGTAATGGAGCTCTTTCACGAAATACAAATGGTGGATATAATATGGCATTTGGATATAATACTATGCCTCTAAATCAAACAGGTTCTTATAATATTGCTTTAGGGTATAATTCTGCTAACCAAATTGTAAATGGAAGCTATAATACTGTAATAGGAACAGGAGGTTCATATATAAATAATGGAAATGGGAATATTAGCATAGGAAATTCTGGAGATGGTACAGATACAGCATCATTAGATAATATCATTGCTATAGGTCATGGCATTACACCTACTACAGATAATACTATCGTTTTAGGAAATAGTACAGCAACAGGGCCAAAAGTAGGAGTGGGAACTTATGCTCCTCAGTCAAAATTAGATGTTAATGGAGATATCAGAGTAGGAGGAACTACAGCGTCTTGCTCAACGGCTAATGAAGGAGCTATCCGCTATGAATCTTCATTAAAGAAATTCCAAGGGTGTGATGGTTCTAATTGGGTTTCTCTTCACTAAAAAAATAAAATTCAACAAGCATAGAAGTTTCTTTTAAAAGAAACTTCTTTTTTTATACTTTTGTATATCTAAAAAATATAAAATGACATATCTCATTACAGGTGGAAGTGGTTTTATTGGTTCGCATCTGACAGAATATTTGCTAAAAAACGGACATTCTGTCATCAATGTAGATAATTTTGATGATTTTTATCATTACAAAATCAAAATAGAAAATACTTTGGAGAGTGTAAATTCTTCAGAAAGTTTTGAGTATAAAGAGAAAGAATCTGATATTCAAAATCTTATAAATAAAACAAAATCAAATAATTATCAGCTGTATTATCAAGATGTTCGTGATGTAAATGGTTTGAAACAAATTTTTCAAAACCATCATATAGACATGGTAATACATTTGGCGGCTCTGGCAGGTGTGCGCCCTTCCATAGAGAGGCCGATGGACTATGCAGAGGTCAATATATTAGGCTCTATGAATATCTTTGAACTTTGTAAAGAATTTGGAGTTAAAAAAATCGTATGCGCTTCATCATCAAGTGTTTATGGGAATAATGAGAAAGTTCCTTTTTCTGAAACAGATAATGTAGACCGTCCTATTTCTCCCTATGCAGCCACCAAAAAAAGCGTAGAAATTATAGGACACACTTACCATCATTTGTATGGAATAGATATGATTCAGCTGAGGTTTTTCACTGTTTATGGACCTCGCCAGCGCCCTGATTTGGCTATTCATAAATTTACTAAAATCATCTCCGAAAATGGAAAAATCCCATTCTATGGCGACGGAATGACTGCCCGTGATTACACTTTTATAGATGATATTATAGATGGAATTGCTAAATCTGCACAATATTTAGAGAACAACCAAGGAGTATATGAAATTATAAATCTTGGTGAAAATGAGGTGGTTATGCTTAAAGACATGCTCTCGGAAATTGAGCAGAATTTGGATAAAAAAGCAGTTTTGGATAAACTGCCTATGCAGCCTGGTGATGTCAAAAAAACCAATGCTGATATTACAAAAGCAAAGACATTAGTAAAATACTCTCCGAAAACCAACTTCCAAAATGGCATAAAAAAATTTGTGGAATGGTTTTTGAGAAAAAAACATTAAATTTGTAGAAAATTAAAATAATAGTATGTACTGGACATTAGAATTGGCATCTTATCTTAGTGATGCCCCTTGGCCGATGACTAAAGCAGAGTTGATTGATTATGCTATCAGAACAGGAGCTCCGATGGAGGTTGTGGAAAATTTACAAGCAATTGAAGATGAGGGAGAAATCTACGAAAGCATAGAGGAGGTTTGGTCAGACTACCCAACGGATGAAGACTTCCTTTGGAATGAAGACGAATACTAAAAAATAATGACAGAAAGTCTCACAGATTCTCTGTTATATTTATATATAAAAAGCAGAAATATAGTTAAATAAATACAAAAATCAATGGTAAAAACTATTGGTGTAGATAAGTTATGAGTTTTTTTAATAAAATTTTAAAGAGCTTTTTGGGAGATAAAAACCAAAGAGATTTAAAGGAAGTTGGTAAAATTGTCGCGAAAATAAAGAAAGTAGAACCCACAATCAAAGGGCTTTCTGATGATGAACTGCGAGGAAAGAGCAGGGAGTTTAGAGAAAAGATAAAAAGTGCAACAGCAGATATAACTACTCAAATAGAGCAGATAAAAGAACAGATAAAAACCACTGCCAACATTGATGAGAAAGAAGCATTGTTTAGTAAGGTAGAAACTTTGCAGAAGGATGCTTATCAAATAGAGGAAAAAGTTCTTAATGAAATTCTTCCAGAGGCATTCGCTGTTCTTAAAGACACAGGACGCCGATGGGCAGAGAATGGACAGATTGTTGTACAAGCTACAGACAGAGATAGAGAACTAGCAGCGACAAAGGATTTTGTAGAAATACAAGGTGACAAAGCTGTTTGGAAAAACAAATGGAATGCAGCAGGAGCTGACATCACATGGGATATGGTACATTATGATGTACAGTTTATAGGAGGAGCTGTATTGCATGGTGGAAAAATCGCAGAGATGGCAACGGGAGAAGGGAAAACATTGGTAGGAACACTTCCTATTTATCTGAATGCTCTACCAGGAAGAGGAGTGCATGTGGTTACTGTGAATGACTACCTTGCGAAAAGGGACTCTGCGTGGATGGGACCGCTTTATCAGTTCCATGAGCTTACGATAGACTGTATCGATAATCACCAGCCTAATACAGATTCCAGAAGAAATGCGTATGCATGTGATATTACTTATGGAACGAATAATGAATTTGGTTTTGACTATCTGAGAGATAATATGGTGAACTCGCCAGATGAGCTAGTTCAGAGAGAGCTAAACTACGCCGTAGTGGATGAGGTGGACTCTGTATTGATAGATGATGCGAGAACGCCTTTGATTATCTCAGGGCCTGTTCCTATGGGTGATAGACACGAATTTGATATTCTAAAACCATCTGTGGATAGAGTAGTAGAGGTTCAGAAAAAAGTAGTTTCAACGATTTTTAATGAAGCTAAAAAACTAATTGCACAAGGAAATACAAAAGAAGGAGGGTTCAAATTACTCCAAGTATATAGAGGTCTTCCAAAAAATAAACATTTGATAAAATTCCTTTCTGAGGATGGGAATCGTGTTTTGCTTCAAAAAACAGAAGCCCAATACATGCAGGACAACAGCCGTGAGATGCATAAGGTGGACAAGGACTTGTATTTCGTAATTGATGAGAAGAACAACCAGATAGACCTTACGGATAAGGGTGTGGAATATATGTCCCAAGGGAACTCAGATCCTAATTTCTTCGTTCTTCAAGATATAGGAACAGAGATAGCAGAACTTGAGGCTAAAAACCTTTCTAAGGAAGAAGAATTTGCTGCAAAGGATGAGTTACTCAGAGAATTTGCAATTAAATCTGAAAGAGTTCATACACTCAATCAATTATTAAAAGCTTACACACTTTTCGAGAAAGATGATCAATATGTGGTAATGGATGGCGAGGTGAAAATCGTGGATGAGCAGACAGGGCGTATCATGGAAGGTCGCCGTTATTCAGATGGGCTTCACCAAGCTATAGAGGCTAAAGAAAATGTGAAAATCGAGGCGGCAACTCAGACCTTCGCGACTATCACTCTACAAAATTATTTCCGTATGTATAACAAATTGTCTGGAATGACAGGGACAGCGGAAACAGAAGCAGGAGAGTTTTGGCAGATTTATAAATTAGATGTGGTTGTTATCCCTACCAATAGACCTATTCAGAGAATAGACAAACAAGATTTGGTATATAAAACCAATAGAGAAAAATATAATGCTGTAATAGAAGAAATAGAAAAACTTACGGCTCAGGGAAGACCAGTGCTGGTAGGAACTACTTCGGTGGAAATTTCACAATTACTATCGAGAGCATTGAGTTTGAGAAAGATACCACACCAAGTATTGAATGCTAAATTGCACAAAAAAGAAGCGGAAATCGTAGCAGAGGCTGGTAAGCCAGGTGTAGTTACCATCGCAACCAACATGGCAGGGCGTGGAACGGATATCAAACTTCAAGACGAAGTGAAAAAAGCAGGAGGATTGGCGATTATCGGTACCGAAAGACATGATTCGCGCCGTGTAGATAGACAGCTTAGAGGTCGTGCGGGTCGTCAGGGAGATCCAGGAAGTTCTCAGTTCTATGTTTCTTTGGAGGACAACTTGATGCGCCTCTTCGGTTCAGAGAGAATTGCAAGAATAATGGATGGAATGGGACATAAAGAAGGAGAATATATCCAAAGTTCTATTATCACAAAATCTATTGAAAGAGCTCAGAAAAAAGTAGAACAGAATAACTTTGGTATCAGAAAAAGATTGCTGGAGTATGATGATGTGATGAATAAGCAGAGAGATGTAATCTATAAGAGAAGAAAAAATGCTCTCTTTGGAGATCATCTGAAGTATGATATAGAAAATATGATCTATGATACAGCTGCTGCTATTGTATCACAAACTAAACCAACAGCTGATTACAAAACATTTGAGTATGAAGTAATCAAGTACTTCACTATGGAAGTGCCTGTTTCTGAGGAGGAATTTAAGAATAAACAAGTGTCAGAATTAGTGGATATTGTTTATCAAAAAGCATCCGAAGATTACAAAATGAAACTTCAAGTGTTGAAAGAGAAAGCATTCCCTATTATTGAGAATGTGTATAATCAGCAAGGTTCTTTATTTAAGAATATTCAGGTGCCGTTCTCAGATGGACATAGAATGCTGAACATTGTGACAGACCTGAAAGAAGCGTATGAGAGCCATTGTGACAGTCTGATTACGGATTTTGAGAAGAATATTTCTCTTGCGATTATCGATGAAAACTGGAAATTGCATTTGAGAGAGATGGATGATCTTCGCCGTTCTTCACAAGGTGCTGTTTATGAGCAGAAAGACCCGCTGGTAATCTACAAACAGGAATCTTTCCATTTGTTTAGCGAGATGGTAGACAATGTAAATAAACAAATCGTTTCATTCTTATTTAAAGGTGAAATGCCAGTAAATAACAATTAAAACAATAAAAAGGAGCAGCTGGATTTATGGCTGCTCTTTCCTTTATAAAATGAAATTACCAAAGTCTGAACTCAGAAAAATCTACACAGAAAAAAGAAAATCCATGTCTTCTGCAGAAGTGGAGGATTTGTCTAAAAGTATTTTTGAACAGTTTTTAGGAGCATTTGATATGTCAAAAGTCAAAAATATGCATATTTTCCTTCCAATTAAACAGAAAAATGAAGCTTCTACTTGGGATTTTATCAAATATTTTTGGGATAAAGGAATATCGGTATTTGTTCCTAAAATGGTACAAAACGAAATAAAGACTATCCAACTGAAACCAGATACGCCACTGAAAGAAAACGGCTGGGGAATTCTAGAACCAGAGGATGATTTTGTGGAAGATATTAAGTTTGATATTGTTATAACGCCTTTATTATATTGTGATAATCAGGGAAATAGGGTGGGCTATGGCAAAGGTTTTTATGATATGTTTTTCTCAAAAATAGACCACAATACCCTAAAAGTGGGAGTTAGTTTTTTCCCACCAGTGGCATTGATATCGGATGTTTCTGAGCAGGATGTTCCCTTGGATTACTTGGTAACTCCTACAGAAGTGCTGTCTTTTATATCAAAATCGATAAAGTAAAACTTGAATTCTTTCACGAATTTCACAGGAGATTTTTTGAGAATATAGCTGGCTTTTTTATCGAAAAAACCAATACTTTTTCTGTCTTTTGTTATATATTCAACTGTAAAATTAGCGATATTAAGAGTGTCTTTATCGGTAATTTGTTTATCGATATCAAGATTTATAACCCGAATATTTTTTACCCTTAAACTATCCAGCTCAGCAATGAGAGGCTTGGTTTTGATAGAATCTGGCGATAAAAAATAACTATTGATTTGGTTATAAATCAGTGAATCTACTCCTGTATTCCTATTCCCAGAGGCGTAGATGGCAGACAGGTCTAGCAGCTCCTGTATTTTTTGTTTTGTGATGTTATTGATGGCCTGTGCGCTATCCATTTTTATAGAAGGATAGGAAGTCTTGTTATGGTGTTTTATTTTATCCAAATCACTCATTTCTTCAGTCTCTTTTTTAGAGCAGGAAAAAACAAAAAGACATGAAATGATAATGAGAAATAATGATTTAATTTTTTTCATTGTTTTCAATTTTGAATTTAATAGCAATAATCTTTCCATTTTCGATTTTGGTATCAAGAACCTTGAGATTTCGTAAAGACTGGGTAGGTGTGGTTACCAGACCGATGTATTTCTGTTTACTAAGCGTTTCTACGCCGTATATTTCGTTGTCAAATATCTGGTATATCAGAGCATTGTCACTGATTAGGTGATTTAGTTTTTGCTGTCTGTTTTTAATATGTTCTAATGATGAATTGTCCTTATCCTTCGTTGAATAATAATAAAGCATAAGAGCGTAATCATCTGGTTTTAAGGCAATATGCTCGACTTCTGGTGCATCTTCTAGATTTCTAAAAATCTCTACTTTTTCGTACAGAGGTGTACTTACTTCCATTCGTAGAGTTTTATCTTTCGTATTGATATAGAAGCACTCACCAGGGTTTACTTTATAGTGGATAGGAGATTCTTTTTCCTTGATTACTTTTATATTTATTGTATTTTGAATAGCAGTTCCTCTGTCCGCATCTGTAAAACAGAATTGATAAGATTTTTTGAATAAGCCATCAGAATATAATAAAATGATAATAAATGAGGCTAAAATAACCGAAATAATTACCCATATATAGGCTTTTATATTAGAAAAAACTTTCTTTTGTTTGGGTTGATTTTCCGTGGTTTTTGTTTCTAATAAAGCGATAGTGTTTTCTGCTTTTTCTTCAAATTCAGGCTCTGGTAAGGATTCAGCTTCAACTTCAACATCATTTTCTAAATCTGCTGCTTCCTCCTCAGAAAAACTTTTTTTAAATTCATACCAAGACTGGTATCCGATATATGCCGAAAATATATTCAGCATGTCTATTCTTGGCAGTTTATCTATGTTTGTAGATTTGAAATAGGTGTAAAAAGTCTTTTCACTGATACTTCCTTTGACTTTTTTTCTTAAATCTTCTTGGAAATATACAATGTCTATTCCCTTCCATTGAGAAATATCCTCCTCAGAAGGGCTGTGATTCTTCAGATATTCTATCTGAATTTCCTTTTTTAATCGCTCAAAACACTCTAAATCCAAATTACTCAAAACACGAATTTATGTTTAATTTACTGATAATCAGTGTTCTTTATTTGTAAAATATTTTACAAAGATATTACAATTATTTTTCATAGGCAATTTTTTTTTCTCGCTATATCTTTGCCCTGTTGATTTGATGTTCAGATTAACAAGTTGAGTCAAGAAATTTAATTTTAACCGTTTAAAAAATTTTTATTATTATGAAAAAGTCATTATTTGCAGCTGCTGTTGTAGCATTAGCATTAGTATCTTGTAACAAAAAAGCTGAAGAAGTAAAAGACGCTGTTGATTCTACAGCTCAAGAAACTGCTGCTGCTGTTGATTCTGCTGCTGGTGCTGCTGTTGATTCTGCTGCTGTTAAAGCTGAAGAAGTAAAAGATGCTGCTGCTGCTAAAGCTGAAGAAGTAAAAGATGCTGCTGCTGCTAAAGTAGAAGAAGGAGCTGCTAAAGTAGAAGCTGCTGCTAAAGAAGTAAAAGAAGAAGTTAAAAAATAATTTAACTCTTAAGAAACAATTAAAGTCTCTCACTAATTTTAGTGAGAGATTTTTTGTCTTAGTATCTCATAGCAGCTTATAGCGACAGCATTGCTTAGATTGAGAGAGTCTATCGTTCCTGCCATTGGGACGATGATGTTTTCTCCTTTTCCTCTCCAAAAATCACTCAACCCAGAATGCTCCGTTCCGAATACAATGGCTGATTTTCCAGTCAGGTTCTTTTCATTTATCCCTTTAGAATCGGTGTTCATTATGGTGGTAAATATCTGAAAATCATTCTTTTTCAAGAAATCAACCACTTCTTGGTTTTCTGCTTGAAAGAAATTCATCCCAAAGAGACAGCCCACGCTGCTTCGGATAACATTAGGATTATAAAAATCTGTTCTAGAATCCGTGATGACAAGGGCGTCTATCCCAAAAGCCTCGCAGCTGCGCAAAACCGCTCCTAAATTCCCAGGTTTTTCTATGCTTTCCAGCACGATGATGGAGGAATTTTCTTTTGATTTAAAATCATTCAGTGAGGTTTCTTTTTCTTTGTAAATACCGATAATTCCCTCGGAAGAGCCTCTGTAAGCTATTTTTTCATAAACTTCGCGAGAAACCAGATGTATTTTCCCTTTTGGGAAGTCTGTTCCGAAAATCTCTTCGCAAATGAAAAATTCCACCGCTTCAAAATCAAATTTCAAAGCCCTTTCGTTTTCTTGTCTTCCTTCTGCAGCGAATATTTTGAGTTTTTTTCTCTCGTTGTTTTTAGTGAGAATTTTGGCTAGTTTTTTTATTTTTTCGTTTTGAAGACTTTGTATAATCATGTTTTTTTATTCATTGGTTGGTTCAGAATTGTCAATTAAACTCTGTGGAAGCTCTTTTTTATTTTTTATTCCCAGAGATTTCATCTTTTGGGTCTGCGTGATGAGGTTGTCCCTTCCGCTGTGCAGCTGTTTGTAAGCCTCTGTGTAGGAAGCTTTTGCTTGGTCTATATTTTTGCCGACTTTTTCAAGGTTTTCCACAAAATTCACAAATTTATCATAGAGTTTAGCACCTCTTTCTGCGATTTCTATGGAATTTCTGTTTTGATATTCCCGTTTCCAAAGGTCTGCTATCAGTTTTAAAGAAGTGATGAGATTGCTCGGATTCAGCAGTAAAATTCTTCGTTCATAGGCGTAGTTCCATAGATTAGGGTTGGCCTGCATCGCCGCGATATAGGCTGGTTCGCTCGGGATAAACATCATCACGAAATCCAAGGATTTTCCATAATCATCATACGCCTTTTGAGAAAGCTGCTGAATGTGGTTTTTCACCGAAGCTAAATGCTGGTTTAGTTTTATTTGATAGACTTCTGGGTCGGTTTCATCTACCAGCTCTGTGAAAGCAGTGAGCGAAACTTTGGAGTCTATAATTACATTTCGTTCATCGGGATATTTTATCACGGCATCAGGACGCATTTTCTTCCCTGAAAACTCGGAAAATAGGGCTTTGTTGTCCTCATTTCGCAGTTCGTGTTCTAGGAAATATTCCCGCCCTTTTACGAGGCCAGATTTCTCTAAAATACTCTCCAAAATCATTTCGCCCCAGTTTCCCTGTGTTTTGCTTTCTCCTTTTAGGGCGCGGGTCAGCCTTTTGGCATCTTCGGAAATCTGCTGGTTTAGGGAGGCTAGTTCTTTTACTTTTTCGCCGAGAGAGAAGCGCTCTTTTGCTTCTTTGTCATAGGTTTCGTTTACTCGGTTTTTTAGTTCTATTATTTTTTCTTGGAACGGATCCAAAATATTTTTTAGGTGAGTTTGGTTCAGGTTCGTGAATTTCTCTGTTTTTTCTTCTAAAATTTTGTTGGCAATGTTTTCAAAATGGAGTTTGCTTTCCTCTTGTAGTTTTTGGGAAAGGTTTTTCTGCTCTTCCATGGAGCTTTGCAGGTTTTTGTTTTCTGCCAAAAGTTCAGATATTTTAGCAAAATACTCTTGTTTTTCTTGATTTAGACGAGAAATATTTTGATTTAGAATTTCATTTGTTTTTCGGAGTTCTGCGATTTGTTCGTTTTGAAGGTCTTTCTCTGCGGATACTTTTATGAGTTGGTTTTCGGTAGTATTCAGCTTTTCCCTTTGGTTGGCAGAAAATTCTCTTTCTCCTTTAATCTGTTCCAAAAGTTCATCGATTTTGCCTTCTGCATTGCTGAGTTCAGTTTCTTTTTTAACGAAATTTTGCTGTAATTCCTCAAAGATATTTCGAGAGATTTGGGAAGATTTTAATGCAAAATATACAGCCGCACCGCCTACTGTAAGACCCAGCGCCAGCCCTAAAAATAGATAAAACATGCCTTAACTTTTTAAACTCCGAAAAGTACAAATAAAGAATTAGAAAATAAAATTTTAAAAAGCATATCTTTGCAAAAATTTTGAAATTCATCAATGACAAAAACAGGAAGAATAGAACTAATGGCACCCGCGGGAGATTTTACTTCTCTGCAGGCGGCTTTGGATAATGGAGCAGATTCAGTGTATTTCGGGGTGGAACAGCTTAACATGAGAGCGAGAGCCTCCATGAACTTTACCCTAGATGACCTGCCAGAAATCAGCAGAAGATGTAAGGAAAAAGGCGTGAGAACTTACCTTACGCTCAATACGATAATCTACGACCACGACCTTTCCATCATCAAAACCCTTTTGGATAAAGCCAAGGCGGCAGACCTTACGGCTGTAATTGCGATGGATCAGGCTGTAATCGCCTATGCAAGGCAGATAGGAATGGAGGTGCATATTTCCACGCAGATAAATATTACCAATATAGAAACGGTTAAGTTCTATGCGCTCTTTGCGGATACGATGGTGATGAGCCGAGAACTCAGCGTTACTCAGGTAAAGAAAATCTGTCAGCAGATAGAAAAAGAGCAGATAAAAGGCCCTTCTGGTAATTTGGTAGAAATAGAGATTTTCGGGCATGGTGCGCTTTGTATGGCGGTTTCTGGGAAGTGTTATCTAAGTCTACACTCTCATAATTCATCCGCGAATAGAGGAGCATGTAAGCAAAACTGCCGTAAGAAATATACCGTGATAGACCAAGAAAGCGGTTTCGAAATAGAATTAGACAACGAGTATATGATGTCGCCAAAGGATTTGTGTACTATCAATTTCCTTGACCAAATTGTAGATGCAGGAGTGAAAGTCCTTAAATTAGAAGGACGGGGCAGAGCGCCAGAATATGTAGCAACGGTTACTAAATGCTACCGCGAGGCGATAGACTCCATAGCCGATGGTACCTATTCCCAAGAAAAAGTGGCAGACTGGATGAGCCGACTAGAAACAGTCTATAACCGTGGTTTCTGGAGTGGTTATTACCTTGGGCAGAAACTAGGCGAGTGGTCGCCAAACTCAGGTTCTAACGCTACACAGAAAAAAGTCTATATCGGAAGAGGAACACACTATTACCCAAAAACCAGCATTGCGGAATTCCTTATAGAAGCATTTGATTTTAATGTAGGCGATAAGGTTCTTATCCAAGGGCCAACCACAGGTTCCCAAGAAATGGTTGTAGAAAGTATGATGGTAGAAGGGAAGGGTGACAGCCAAAAAGCCACTAAGTCTGATGTGGTTACCTTCAAAACGGATTTCCGTGTAAGGCCAAGCGACAAACTCTACAAAATAGTAAAAAACGATACAATAGCTTAGTGTAATCCTCTCCTTTTTAGGAGAGGATTATTATTTTTTGCTATTGGATTATGGAATTTTGTTTTTAGAATTAAATAAAAAATATACGAAGACTTGAATAAAGTCGTAATTACTTCCAAAGTGACCACAAAAAGGAAAACAGAGTAAAGAAATTTTAAAATTATTTATTACCTTCGCATCAAAAATAAATGGTAATCGTTACACTACAAAGGGAGAAATGCATAGGCTGTAACTACTGTGCTGAGTTTGCTCCTGAATACTTCCGAATGTCCAAAAAAGACGGAAAATCCGTTCTGCTGAAATCCGTAGAGAAAAAAGGTTTTCACACCTTAAAAACACCGATAGAAGAAGCCTATGAACCTTGTGAAAAGGCAGCAAAGGCATGCCCTGTGAAAATAATCTCTGTAAAATCTATCTAAAAATAGTTTCAAAATATCTTTTTGGGAAATGGAAGTGTTAGACAATGTCTTTTTTAATTCGTATCAGCGCGAGATAGTGGCAACTGCTGTGGTGCTGCTTTTTTCTTTGTTTATAAGGTTTGTGATTTCTACTTTGGTGGGTAGATTTGGGAAAAAATCGGGTTTCTCAAAGCCGAGAATCAGGCTGGTTCTCAAATACATAGATTTTCTGATAAGTATTTTTATAATCCTGACTTTGGTTCCAGTCTGGGGAGTGGAGCGAAAACAGGCGTTTCTGGTGATTTCTTCTATTTTTACCGTGATAGGTGTGGCGATGTTTGCCCAGTGGTCTATCTTGAGCAATATCACGGCGGGGATTATTATTTTCTTTTCATTTCCGTTTAGAATAGGAGACAAAATAAAAATACTGGACAAAGATGTCCCGATAGAAGCCGAAATAATAGACATAAGGCTGCTGTATACACTCCTAAAAACTGATAGTGGAGAGCGAATTTCCTACCCAAATAATCTATTTCTGCAAAAAGGAATAGCCATTGTTAGTAAAAGCTAAAGCATAGTTTGTTGTTTTAATAAACTTTTTAAAAGGGCGATTTGCTCATCTTTTGCTTGTATGAGTTTTTCATAAACATCTTTGTTGTCTTGATATAGGTTTTGAACTTGTTGATGTCCAACACTGTTTTCCTTAATGTCCTGATTATAAATAGTTTGTTTATTTAATTCCAATATTTCTGCAACATCTGTTTCCAGTAGTTTGGCAATCATAAAAAGTCTTTCTACACTTATTTTTGTGGAATTACTTTCTAGTTTAGCATATGAAGCTTGCGTAAGGTCTAATTCGTGTGCCATATATTCTTGGCTGTAGCCTTTTAGTTCTCTGTATTTTCTAATATTTTTCCCAATAATGTCATTATTCATAATAAGATTTATTTATTCGCAAATATAATAAAATATTCTTAAAAGTAATTATTTTTTTTAGGAAATAGAAGTACATTTGTCTAATAATAAAAATGCAAGAATTGTGGGTAATAGTTCATACGGAAGAGGTCATAAAGATGGTTATGAAAAAGGGTTTGAGGAAGGTAGAAAAAAAGGATATAACCAAGGAAAGAGTGATTATACAGGATGTTTGCATATTGTTGCATTTATGGTAGGAAGTATTATTAGTGTTTTTGCTCTTGTCGTTAGTGTGATATAAATTGAAGTCTAATTAATAATAAATTATGAGTAAACTAGTTAAAGTAAAAGACAACGCCCCTTCAATTAAGGATAAAATGAAAAAGGATCCTACAAAGGTTAATAGAAATGGGGTCGGAGGAGGTGCAGTAGTGGCAGCAGGTGGGACAATAGGTATGTTTATAGGTGGTCCCGTTGGCGCATTGGTAGGAGCCGCAGTAGGAGGACTAATAGCAGTAGCAATGGCTGAAGATGCTAATGATAAATAAGGAAAGTATATAGAAAAGGTAGATTTATAAATCTACCTTTATTTTTTTACGCCCTCCAAAAATCCCTGTCCAAGCTTCGGTATTGTATGGCTTCGGAGATATGAGCAGGGCTGATGTTTTCAGAATCATCTAAATCTGCTATGGTTCGGGCTACTTTTAGGATTCTATCGTAGGCACGAGCGGAGAGATTTAGTTTTTCCATGGCGTTTTTTATCAGCTGCTGGCAAGTGTTGTCCAGATCGCAGTATTTTTCTATTTCTTTCGGTCCCATTTGCGCATTGTAGTTGATATCCAGTTCTTTATATCGTTTGGCTTGTATCTCTCTGGCTTTCAGCACGCGGTTTCGTATTTCTATACTGCTTTCGCCTTTTCTTTTTTCCGCAAGTTGCTCAAACTCTACTTTCTGAACTTCTATATGAATGTCTATTCTGTCCAAAAGCGGCCCAGATAGCTTGTTCATATATCTCTGCATTTCGGTCTGGGAAGAGGTATTGTTCGGGTCATCAGGGAAATAGCCCGAAGGACTTGGGTTCATACTTGCCACCAGCATAAAACTCGATGGATAATTTACCGAAAATCTCGCTCTGGAAATCGTTACCTCGCGGTCTTCCAAAGGTTGTCGCATTACTTCCAAAACAGCTCTTTTAAACTCAGGAAGCTCATCGAGGAAAAGAACTCCATTGTGTGCAAGGGAAATTTCACCAGGCTGAGGATAAGTGCCGCCGCCCACTAGGGCAACATCAGAAATGGTGTGATGAGGTGAGCGGAACGGGCGAACGGTCATCAGTGAGGTGTTGCTACCCATTTTTCCTGCTACGGAGTGGATTTTAGTGGTTTCCAAAGCCTCTTTCATCGTGAGAGGAGGCAGGATGCTGGGGACTCTCTTGGCGAGCATGGTTTTTCCACTCCCTGGAGGGCCTACCAGAATAATGTTGTGTCCGCCGGCTGCTGCCACTTCCATGGCTCTTTTGGCGGTTTCTTGTCCTTTTACTTCCGAAAAATCATAAGGAAATTCATTGATTTTATTCTGAAATTCCTTGCGAGTGTCTATTTCGGTTTTTTCCAAATCTCTTTCTCCATTGAAAAAGTCAATAACCTCTTTGATGTTTTCCACACCGTAAATATCTAGATTATTCACTATTGCGGCCTCTTGGGTATTTTGTTTAGGTAAAATAATTCCTTTAAAGCCTTCCTCTCGCGCCTTTATTGCAATCGGCAAAACGCCCTTTATCGGCTGTAATCCACCATCGAGGGAGAGTTCTCCCATGATGATGTATTGGTCTAAATTTTCAGCAAGAATTTTATCTGAAGCCGCCAAAATCCCAATCGCGATACTCAGGTCATATGCAGAACCCTCTTTGCGAAGATCAGCAGGCGCCATATTGATGGTGATTTTCTTGCCAGGGAGCTTGTGTCCTACATTTTTCAGGGCTGCCGAAATACGGTGGCTGCTTTCCTTGATAGCATTGTCAGGAAGCCCCACGAGATGATAGCCCACTCCTTGGTCTACATTTACTTCTATCGTGATGGTCTGGGCAGAAACTCCGTGTATGGCACTACCAAAAACTTTGACTAACATGGTGAAATTAAATTTTGGAAAGATTAATGATTTTTATTTTGTAAATAATCTTGGGTCAATTTATCTAAGAAAACATACAATTTTTCATTCATTTCTGAATAATCAAAATCAAGGATTTCTTCTGGAGACTGCACAAATGGATGAATTTGGCTGAGGTTTAGTAGGTCTTTTTCACTGTCAATCAGTTCTTTGACTATTTCTTTTGTCAGTTCCATATGGCATTGGAAACCATAGACAATATTAGAATATTTTACGATTTGTCTCGGACAGCCTTTGCTGAATGCAAGGATCTGCTTATCGTTTTCAAGCCCAGGCATGTCATTGTGCCAATGTCCCACGACCAAAGTTTTCCCAAAATGATTGATTTTTGCATCTTGAAGCCCTTGTTCCGTAAGCTCGATGGCAAAATTTCCTATTTCCTTTTCTGGACTATGTCCAAATTTAAATCCTAAACTCTCTCCAATCAGCTGAGAACCAAGACATACCCCTACAACGGCTTTCCCTGCATCGATGCAATTTTTGATAAGGCTCATTTCTGCTTTTGCATTAAAATATGGGTATTCTTTCATGTTGGTAGCAGGAGATTGTGGGCCGCCTAGTACGATGAGCATATTGATGTTTTCAGCGGAGTCAGGAAGTTTATCGCCTTCAAAAACTTTTGAAAAAGAAATATTGTATTTTCTCTTTTCCGCCCAGTCTAAATAAGCTCCCGCCGTTTCAAAAGTCTCATGTTGAATGAAATGTATATTCATAATTTTTTATTTTTCTAGTAAAGTTTCCATACACTCTTCCAAGCTGTTTTCCCAGTATCTTGGCTCTATGTTGTAGCTATTTTCTATTTTGTCCAGACACATCGTGCTTCGCATAGGGCGTTTCGCAGGAGTGGGATATTGGTCTGTGGTGATGGGATTTATTTTGATTTTACTTTCGGATAGTTCTGCGATTTTTTGTGCAAAATCAAACCAAGTAGTTTCAGGATAGTTAGAAAAATGGAAAATTCCGTATTCTTTTTCTTCTGTTCGGATGATTTTCATAATCACCTTCGCAAGGTCATTGGCATTAGTCGGCTGTCCGAACTGGTCAGCCACTACATTCAGTTCATCTTTAGTGCTGAATAGATTGAGCATCGTTTTCACGAAATTTTTATTAAATTCAGAATAAAGCCAAGATGTCCTGATAACAATGGTTTTCGGATTTTTTTCCAAAGCAAGGTTTTCGCCCTCTAATTTGGAAGCGCCATAAACCCCGAGAGGATTGGTAAAATCATCTTCCGTGTAGGGAAGGTCGGTCTCGCCATCAAATACATAATCTGTGGAAACATGGATTAAATCAATGTTAAGTTCCGCACAAGCTTCGGTAAGGTATCCCACGCCTTCGGCATTGACCGCGAAAGCCTTTTCTTTTTCCTGTTCAGCCAAATCTACGGCTGTGTATGCAGAAGCATTGATACAGAAATCAGGCTGGTAATCAGAGAAATAACTATCAACTTGGTTTTTATCCGTGATATCCAAAGTATCATAATCTGTGAAACAGAATTCATACTCCAGAGAATAGTCAGAAGCTATTTTGTTCAAACAGTTTCCGAGCTGTCCATTTCCACCGATTACAAGAATTTTTTTCATGAATTATTTATTTAGAGTTCTTAGATAATTAGCTCTTGACTGAAAATCAGTCTGTTCTACTTTGGTCAAAAATTTTTGGTTTGCTTGAATGATATCCTCACCCATCACTTCTGATTTTCTGGATTTTAGATTAAAATGAATGAAAGTACACCAAAGCACAGCGTATATTTTCTCTGTGTTTAGGTCTTTCATGAGAAGTTCTATTTTGCAGGTTCTGTCATTTAGTTCTATCAGTTTGCTGGAAATAATCACTTCTTTGTTGTATTTCACTTCTTTCAGATAGGCTATTTCGTTTTGTATGACCACCCATACACAGCCTGTTTTGTGGGCGTATTCTTCGTGGGTGAATTCATAATGCTCTGCCATGTGGTCTTCTCGGGCATTGAGCATGTAGTCTATGTATCTAGAATTGTTAAGATGCCCCATAGGGTCACAGTCTGTAAATCTGATTTTTGCTTTTGAAAATAGTTCCATTGTAAAGTATTTAAATGTCAAATTTAAAAAAAACCACTCAATATTGAGTGGTTTTGTGTCTTAATTATTAAGAAAAATTATTTAAGTCCTAATTCTTTTTTTACTGCTGCAGTAGCATCTGCTCCACCTCTGTAAATAAGACCAACTGTATTAGTATCGAATACAAAATCCCATCCGTTAGCTTTTGCTACTTTTGCTACAGCATCATTCACTTTCTTTTCGATAGGTGCATATGCCTCGTTTTGTCTCTTAGCTAAGTCTTGCTGAGCTACTTGAGTCATTTGCTGAATATTTTGTTGTAATTTTTGCAATTCTTGTTCTCTTTCTTGGTTAACTTTTGGAGTTTGCTTAGGGCCTTCTTCTTGGTATTTTTTGAATTTAGCTTCAGCAGCTGTCATTTGTTTTTCGATTTCAGCTTGTTTAGTCTTACTGAAAGCTTCTAGTTGTTGGTCAGCTTTTTTCTTTTCTGGCATTAGGTTCAAGATTTCTGCAACATCTAGAGTTGCAAGTTTCTGAGCGCTAACTGTCCCGAAAGACATTAAAAACATTGCGAATGCAAATAATAAACCTGATTTTTTCATAACTTTTGATTAAATTTAATATTCTTATTTTTTATTTTTCTTGGAATTATTTTTTTCCTTTTTATTTTCTTTATCTTTTTCTACATCTTTTGGGTTGTCCCTCATCAGGAGATCCAGCACCATCTTGGTGTAGTCATACCTTTTATCAGTGAATAATACACTGCTGTCAGAACTTCTATCAAGAATTATGCCTAAATCATTTTTTTCAGCAATAGTTCTGATGGCGTTCCACACTTTTTCTTGGAAAGGCTGAACTACTTTGGCTCTGAATGTGTTGATTTCTCCCTGTGCAGTGAATTTTTCTTTCAAATGAGCCTGCACTTTTTTCTCCAAATCAGCCACTTCTTTTTCCCTTGTTTTCAGCTGTTCTCCTACTAAAAGGATTCTTTCATTATCAAAGAGTTCTTTCTTTTTGTTGTAGTTTGACTGCAAGGAATCCAACTGCATCTGCCAGTATTTTATCTGCTTATTAAATCTTTCATCGGCTTCCTTGTATTCAGGAAGACTTTTTAAGATAAAATCAGAATCTACCACGCCAATTTTCTGTGCCGAAGATACTACAAATCCCCCAAACATGAAAATTATTCCTAAAAATAATGTGTATTTTCTCATTTTTATATCTTTTATAGTGATTGATTCATCAAGAAGTGAGTCTGCCATCCTGATGGAGAATTAGATGTAGAATAAGGCAGTTTATCAATTCCATAAGCAAAATCAAATCCGATAAGCCCAAATGCTCCCATATAGATTCTCACACCCACACCCACAGATCTTTGTAGTTTGAATGGGTTATAAGAACTAAAGCCTTTCCATGCGTTACCACCTTCAGCAAAAGCCAATCCGTAGATTTTAGCTGTTTGGTTCATAGAAATAGGGTATCTCAGCTCAAGAGCAAATCTGTTGTACAAAATACCACCACCAGTAGGAGTTACATCCGTAGATGTTCCACCAGATGTAGATGGGTCATCATATCCACGAAGTGGGATAAGCTCTCTACCATCATATCTACCGCTGTATAGACCTGTTCCCCCCATGTAGAAACGCTCAAAAGGAGGTGCTCCCAGCTGTTTATTGTATCCATGAAGGAATCCCATCTCAGCGCTGCTTCTTAATACTAACTTACCTAAAATTTCATTATAAGCATCCGCTTTGAATTTTATCTTGTAGTATTCCATCCATCTGTATTTATCAGCAGTAGACATAGTGGAATAATCCTTATTACCAAATGATGAATAAGGTGGAGTGAATTTAGCAGACAATTCTATATTAGAACCTGTAGTAGGGAATATAGGGTCATATCCGGCAGAGTTTCTGCTCAAACTTACATTAAATGCAAAGTTATTCGCTGTACCGTGCGTCAGAGTTTCTTCCCCAAAATAGAATGTATAATTATTAAAACTGTATCTCTGGTAAGAAAGTCCTGTATAAAGTGAAAAATAGTTATCTGGCCATTCTAGAAGTTTATTAAGCCCAATAGATGCTGATAGAATATTTAACTTCATAGGGGTACCATAATAATCAGAATATTTCACACGAGAGTGGCTGAAACTTACAGACAAAGCAGTAGGTCTCTTTCCGAAAAGCCATGGCTCTACGAACGACGCACTATAAGTCTGGAAATACTGCCCAGCCTGCGCTTGTAGAGAAAGTGTCTGCCCGTCCCCTTGAGGAATTAATTTATTAAACTTCAAGAATTTTCTCAAAGAGAAGTTGTTGAAAGTCAGCCCTAATGTACCGATGAAAGTGTTTCCACCATATCCTGCCTGAAGCTGGATTTGTGAAGAACCTTTTTCCTCTAATGTCCAGTGGATATCCACTGTGTTGTCCTGTGGATTTGGTTTTATCTCTTGTCCGATTTTTTGAGGGTCAAAAAACTGCATCCCCGCTAAATCAAAATAAGTTCTTTTGATGTCACTCTTAGAGAAAAGTTTGCCAGGGCGTGTTCTCAATGCACGAAGGATAACATGGTCATGGGTAGTGGTGTTTCCAGACCAAGTAACTTTATTCCAAGTAGCTCTTTCGCCCTCTGTGATACGGATTTCTAAGTTGATAGAGTCTCCCTCCACAGACTTTTCTATCGGAGTAATGTTAGAGAAAAGATAACCACTATTCATGTATAATGATTTCAAATCAGAATCATCATCTTTACCGCCATCTTCTCCCACTTTTTTGTTAAATCCTACAGCATCATAGATGTCTCCCTTTTTGTATCCTAAAAGTCTTTGTAGTGTTTCTGTGGAGAAAACAGTGTTTCCGTAGAATTCTATATTTCCGATATAGTATTTTTTACCTTCTTCTAATTTTACTTTGATATCAAAACCTTTATCACTTCTTGTTATAGTATCAGAAATGATTTTAGCATCTCTGTAACCGAGTGAATTGTAGTAGCTTATCAAATTATGTTTGTCCTCCTCGTATTTTTCTTTTATCAGTTTAGAAGGTTTAAGGATACCAGCGAAAAATCTTTTTTGTTTAGTATTTTTAAATCCTTTTTTTCTAAGCTTTTTAGAAGAAATATTTTCATTTCCTTCAAAGTTGATACTTTCTATTTTTACTTTTTTCCCTTTATCAACTTCAATGGTCCAATCTACCAAATTCGGATCTTCGCCATTTGGTTTTTCTTGGATATTGATTTTAGCATCTGCAAATCCTTTTTTTATGTATTGTTGAGGGATTTTATTTTGAAGCGTAGAAACTAAATTTTCAGTAATTTTTGTTCCAGGTTTTAGGTCATTTTCCTTGATTAACTTTTCATTTTGGGATTTTTTAATGCCTTTTCCTGTGAATTTAATATCTTTAAGTTCCTTCAAATCTTGTAAAGCAAATCTTAAAACGACTTGTTCTCCATTTATGCTTTCTACATAAACTTCGACTTTTGAGAAAGAGTTCGTATCCCAAAGTTTTTTGATTGCATTACTGATTCTCTGCCCAGGTATTTCTACAACTTCTCCTTTGTAGAGGCCTGTAAATTTTAATATTTGCTCAGGAGTGTATTTTTTCACACCATCTACAACGATTCCCTGAAGGGTGTAACTTCCACTTTGTTTTTCAGAAATCTGTGTTGCATTCTCTTTTTGGGTAATTTGTCCTTGAACCTGAGTTGCAGATGCCATTAGAAGGATAATTGGCAATATTTTAAAATTCATGTGATTTTTTCTTAAATTCTACTTTTACTACTTGTTTTCTAACTGCTCACTTATTTTACCGAATCGGCGTTCTTTAGTTTGATAGTCTAAAATACATTGGAAAAAAGTTTCTTTGGTAAAGTCTGGCCATAAAACATCTATAAACTGCATCTCTGCATAAGCTATCTGCCAGAGCAGGAAATTACTAACCCGAACTTCTCCACTTGTTCTAATAAGTAAATCTACTGGTGGAATTTCCTTGGTATATAGATGCTGTTCAAAAAGATGTTCATCAATATCATTTTCATTAATAACTCCATTTTTTACCTTTTTACACAGTTCTTTTACAGCATTTAGTATTTCTTTTTGTGAACCATAGCTTAGAGCCAGTGTAAGATTTCCTTTGGTGTTATTTTTAGTAAGCTCCATGATATTATAGAGCTGATTTCTTACATCTTTTGGTAGTGCTTCTAAATCTCCTATGGCACGAATTCTAATTCCTTTTGAAAAAATCTCTTCAGCCTCCTGTAACAATGTAGAAGAAAGTAGATTCATAAGCGTATCTACTTCCTCTGTTGGTCTGTTCCAGTTTTCCGTTGAAAAAGTATAAAGTGTAAGATAAGGAATACCAGCTTCGTTACAAGCGCTAATAGCCTCTCTTACAGCTTTTATGGCATTTTTGTGCCCAAAAGTTCTTTCTTTATTTTGGGATTTTGCCCACCTACCGTTGCCATCCATAATGATGGCAACATGCTTGGGCAGATTATCAAAATTTAACTTTTCTTTTACAGATATCATTTATATTTTTTATTTACAATAACAAGGTGGTCTTCCGAATGCGTAGGAAATACCTATTGTAACAGAGTTTAACCAATCTTTACCTTTACCCTTGTGTCCATCCATATACTGTTGTAGAGCAGTTTCTGCAGCTGCACGGTTTGCAGGAGAAACATTGTATCTAATAGTATGATTCATTTTATCAAGATTACTGTAATCAAGATTATCAGTAAATGTATATCTAAACATAGCCTCAGCAAAGATAGACCAGTTATATCCAAATTTGTATTTTAGACCTAAACCAAAAGGAATACCTAAAGTCACTTTCTTTTTGTGAATGTTTTCTCCAGGATATGTAGTAGAAATCAAAAACCCACTACCTGATTGTGTTACAGTAGTCATAAGGTTTGGAGCATCTTACATTAACCCAGAAAGTCCAGCAAAAACATATGGACTAAATTTAGTTTCATTTCTTTTTAACTCATCATTGATAGAGAAAAAAGCATATTCAAATAAAGCGGATGCTTCCAAAATATCATTTGACATTTTAACTCCACCTGTATAAATATTGTCAAAGAAAGCTATGTTATATGCTCCCTCAACTCTTATCCCCTGTCTTGGGTTTAGGTTTCTTTTGTAAAACAAACCTATGTATGTGGGCTGAACTCTTCTATTGGTTCCTAAATCAGGGAATGATTTGATGACACTTTTAGCATCCCCTCCAACAATTGAGTATCCGCCTTTTACTCCTATTTCATGTCTTTGAGAAAATCCCATAAACATACACAAAGTAAACAATCCAAATGTTATGTGTTTTTTCATATCTAAAATTATTTTATTTATTTTTCAATTTGCAAATATAACTTTTTTTTAATTTATCAATGTCTAAATATTGTTAAAAAACGAAAAATACTATTAAATTATTGGCTTAGAAACAAAAAATAAATTTTTATCTCTGAAAATCAACAATATATAAAATTTTAAAAACCAATTTAAACTAAAAACATGATTTTTGGCATAAATTTTGTAATTTTGCCCCCAATGTTATAATTAGTTTTTTTAGTTGTAGTATTTCTTTTAATCTGTTTTGAAATACTATATTTAGAATCCCTGACCATAATTGGTCAAAAGTAGATGTTAGAATCTATTAGCCATGATCCGAGAGCCAACAAATTCTCGGATTTTTTTATTTTATTTCATAGATAATTTGGTTTATTTTTAACTTGGTCATAGTTTTTACTTTTTTTATTTCTATATTTTTTATTCTTCTAGATGTGATATAGGATTTTATAACAAAGTTATTAATTTTTTCCATATTCGCCTCATCACTTACTATAAAAACAACTTTGTCACCTTGTTTTATAGAGACTATATTTTGTTTAAAAAAGGAATGAAGCAGTATTTCTTCTTTTTTCCAAAAATAAAAATTAGTCAATATTCTGGTGAAAATAAATAATAAAATGAAGAAAGAAAAATGGGTGAAAGTCTTTACATTTGGTTTTTCAAAAACACTTCTCAATAAATAAACAAGTATAAATAAAATAATAAGTTCAGGAATTTCGATGGAAACATTTTCCACGAAACTAAAATCTGTTTTTGAGAAAAAAGCAACCATATTCAGGAAGAAACTTGCACACCAGTCATAGATTTCTAAAAGCCAATCGGGAGTAAATTCTATTCCAAACAAAATAGAAACGATAAAGGAAAAAATAATGAATCCCTGCGATACCATAATGCTGACAACATTGATAAAAACAGACATTATAGAAAACTGATGAAAGTGGAATAATATCAATGGAAGTGTGGTCAGCTGGGCAGCAAGACTCAAAGAAAAAGTATTTAGAATGAATCTTATCGCTCTGTTTTTTAGTGGTTTATAATGGTTGGTAATAGGTTTGTATAGCCAAAAAATCCCAAAAACCGCCAAGAAACTCAACTGAAAACCTACATTGAAAAGCTGCTGAGTGTCAATGGAAAGTATAATCATCCCAGCCAAAGCCAAAGAGTGCAGGAGATTAGGTTTTCTCTGCAAAAAAATCATAATATAATAGACTGTAATCATGATGCACGAACGCACCACAGAATTCCCATAATCAATGAATATCGCAAATCCCCAGATGGCTGCTAATGAAATATAAATCGGAATATTTCTGTATTTTACCGAAAAAATAGGATTTAAGGCGAATAAAATCATCAAGAAAATAATCGCCATATGAGAACCCGAAATCGCCAAAATATGGATTAAGCCAGTTTTGCTGAAATGGTTGATGATTTCTTGGTCTATTTCCGTTCGGTCGGCGAGGATTATTCCTTTTAAAATCGCTTTATTCTGCGGTTGGAGGCTGGAATTATCTATTCTAAAAAGTAAATCCAGTCGTTTTTGCTTTATTTTATCAGCGAAACTTACAGATTTTTTCTTTTTGAATGAAATTTTATTAGGGGTAAAGCCTTGATAATGAATATTTTGCCGAGTTAAATATTTTTGATAATCAAACTGAAAATCGTACTGCGGTTTTTGGGTAGGATTCAGATAAGCCTCGGCCGAATAAAAATGCAGAAAATCAAGTTCTTGCTGTTCTTTCGGGATAGAAATTACAGCCGAAAAAGGCTTTTCAAAATTGAGAATTTCAACTTCGTAGCGTTTGTTTCTTTCGTTGGAGTTCAGTTTTTTGCTGAGTTGAAAAACGATTTCGGATGTTTTATTTTTCTTAAAATCAAAATTTTGTGCAGAATTTGAATTGAGAAAGTGCAGAAAAATTCCAATGCTGAAAAACAAAAATACCAAAAACGCCGATTTTAGTTTATCGAAAAAGAAATTTCGGATAAAAAATCCTGCTAAAAATCCCACAATTCCTAAAACTAATATAGCGACCGCTCCCCAAAAAGGGAAATCAAATTTGTCTTGAAAGAAAATTCCCAATCCAAAACTGATAGCGCAAATTAGCAAAGGTTGTTTGTTCATAGTAGTTTTGTGATGATTTCTGCGGCGCGCTCACTCGCTCCCTTACCTCCGAGGAGATGGTTTAGTTTTTCGTATTCGTTTAGGATTTTTTCTCTTTGCTCTGGATTTAGGATTTCTTCTAATTCAGATTTTATATTTTCTGTTGTTAAATCATTTTGTATCAATTCTTTAACAACTTCTTTGTCCATTATTAAATTGACCAAAGAAATAAATTTAATGTGTTTTACCAGCCTTTTTGCGATTTGGTAAGAAACCCAGCTTCCGCGGTAGCAGACTACTTCTGGGATTTTTAGAAGGGCAGTTTCCAATGTTGCCGTTCCAGAGGTTACCAGAGCGGCTTTGGAAGAACGAAGCAAATCATAAGTTTTATTGGACACGAAATGCACATCATTCGTTAAAAATTCATCATAAAATTCTTTTGGTAGGGAAGGTGCTCCTGCTATAACGAACTGATAATCCTTGAAATAAGGAGTTACGCTGAGCATCAGACCAAGCATTTTTCTTATTTCTTGTTTTCGGCTTCCTGGGAGTAATGCGATGATTTCCCTGCTGTCTAAGTTGTTTTGTTTTTTAAATTCTTGGCTGTCAATTGGTTTTAGGTTTGAAATGGCATCCAAAAGAGGATGTCCCACGAAGTGGGCTTTCACAGAATGTTTTTTGTAAAAATCCTCTTCAAAAGGGAGGATTACCAGCATTTCATCTACATATTTTTTGATGGTTTCTACTCTGCCTTCCTTCCAAGCCCAAAGCTGTGGAGAAATATAATATATCACTTTGATTCCTAATGATTTAGCAAACTTTGCGATTCTTAGGTTAAAGCCAGGGTAATCCACCAAAATAAGGACATCTGGCTGGTATTTTTTTATGTCTTCTTTACAAAATTTGATGTTTCTCAGAATGGTTTTAAGGATTAAAACCACTTCCAAGAATCAAATGAATGCAAGGTCTTTGTAATGTTTTACTATTGTTCCACCTACATCATTCATCAGGT
>CAUQSG010000003.1:0-63315 GCA_963520725.1 uncultured Flavobacteriaceae bacterium
GCGTGTAGTGGTTGATTATAAGGGAGTTAGGTTTTTACTTTTGGTGTGCTATGATTTGAGATTTCCTGTATTTGCGAGAAATGTGGATAACTATGATGTAATGATAGATGTAGCCAGCTGGGCTGAACCTCGTATTTTGGCGTGGGAAACGCTATTGAGAGCCAGAGCTATTGAAAACCAATCATTTGTATTCGGAGTTAATAGGATAGGGGTAGATGGTTCAGGGCTGAATTATCCAGAAAGCACCCATTGCTTTTATGCAGATGGGACAGAGATATCGGAGAAAAATGGAGATATAATATCAGCGAATATAGGTTTGGAGAAACTAAATTCTTTTAGACAGAAATTTAAAGTCCTTTTAGACAGAGATGAATTTGAATTAAAATAGAAAATGGAGCTTTATAACGGCTCCATTTTTTATATAAATAAAAATAATTTCTTAAAAATCCTCGTCAGAATCTATTGTGAAAGAACGGGATTTGAAGTCTTTGTCATGTTTTTCAGAAATTACATCTTCTCCCTTTTGTTCGATGATGAAATCTTTAGTTTCATTAAACATTTCTAAGAAACCTTTGAAATCTTCTTTGTAAAGATAGATTTTGTGTTTTTCAAAAGTTGCTTCACCACTTTCATTAAAATTTTTCTTGCTTTCTGTGATAGTAAGATAGTAGTCGCCTGCTTTTGTCTCTCTTACATCAAAGAAATAAGTTCTCCTTCCTGCTTTTAACACCTTTGTAAAAATTTCATTTTCTTGGCGTTCTTTGTAATCACTCATTTTATTGTTATTTTAATAATGCTCAACAAATTTAAGATAATTTTTTAAACTTTCATAGAAAAAATCAAAAAAACTATCAAAAATCATGTATTTGGTTTACAGATTTATTTTTTTACTGCTCGCCACGGTTTCTCTGTGGGTGATGATGATAGCGGTGCAGTTGGCAACTTCTTTTTCTATATTGGTCAAAATGTTTTGTTCAGTTTTGGTGTCTAGAGCCGATAAACAGTCATCAAAAATCACGATTTGAGGCTGTTTGATAAGGGCTCTGGCGATGCAGATTCTTTGTTTCTGCCCACCTGAAAGCATCACGCCTCGCTCTCCTACAATGGTCTGGTATTTGTCTCTGAAGAGCATCACATCATTATGAATGTCGGCTATTTTCGCGAATTTTTCTATCAGTTCAGGCGTAGGATTATCTATCGCAAAGCCGATGTTATTCTCTATCGTATCGGAGAAAAGATAACTTTCCTGTGGAATGTAGCCGATGAATTTTCGGTAAAGTTCCAGATTGTGTTCTTTTAGGTTTTTGCCGTCTATCAGTATTTCTCCTTCATCTGGGTCTATCAGCCTGCAAAGAAGAAGAGCGATGGTAGATTTCCCGCTTCCTGTTTTTCCTGTGATGGTGATGAATTCTCCCGCATTTACTTTAAAACTTAAATTCTCCACAGCTTTGATGCCTGTATTCGGATAGGTGTAGCTCACATTTCGGAATTCTATATCTCCTTTGATTTCGTAAATATCATGATTGGTATTTACGATATCAGAATGAATATCCATAAATTCATTTATCCTCTGCATGGAGGCTTCTGCCCGCTGGTTGATAGAAGTCACCCAGCCCACGGTACTGAACGGAATCACCATCGCATTGGCATACATAAAGAAATTGGCAATCATACCGATGTTGATTTCTCCATCAATATATTTCTGTCCACCGATGAATAAAATAGCGATATCCAAAATTCCCACAATCAAAATCATAGAAGTGTAGAAAAAATTCTCATACTTGGCTAAATCTACGGCTCTATTTTGGTAACTTTTTATTTTTTCGCCGTATTTGTCTTGGACATATTTTTCTTTGTTAAAGAATTTCACTACTCTAATTCCCGAAAAACTATCCTGCACGAAAGTAGAAATTGCAGACTGACTTTCCTGCATTAGCTTTGATTTTTTTCCTACGATTCCGCTTACTTTATACACGGAAAGAGAAAATATAGGAAGCAATATCAGAATGACAAGCGTCATCTCTAAATCAGTTCTTATCATATAAAAACTAGTAATCATCAGCAAGATGATGAGGTTGGCCACATACATCACACCAGGGCCGAGATACATTCTGATGGCAATAATGTCTTCGCTGAGGCGGTTCATAAGGTCGCCTATGCTCGTTTTTTTGAAATTTGTAAGAGAAAGACTTTGGTAGTGCTGGTAGATTTCGTTTTTTAGTTCGTATTCTATTTTCCTAGATGTCACTATGATGGTCTGTCTCATCATGAACCGAAAAACTCCTGCAATGATGGATGAGCCTATGATGACACCTCCATTGATAAGAAGAGTTTTTATAATGGTATCGCTGTCAGTGTTTTCACTGCTCAAAACCTGCTGAATCGCATCTATGGTATCTCCCAGATATTGTATCCAGAAAATATTGAAAAAATTACTAAGAAAAATAAATAATACCCCTAGTGAAAGCATATTTCTATGTTTCCAAAAATAGGGATTAAGGGATTTTAGGGCTTTCATTCTTTTTTACATATTTGTAGGGAGGATAATCATAAGTGTAGTTCCTTTTCCTTCTTTGGAGCGGATGGAGATTTCTCCCTTGTAGTCTTCTATCATTCTTTTTACCATTGCCAGTCCAAGGCCTGTTCCGCTGGATTTGGTGGTAAAATTGGGTTCAAAGATTTTTTCTAATTTATCCTCAGGGATTCCGTTTCCGTTATCCTCTATGGATAGGCTTATTTTTTTATTTAAAAGTTCCAGATTGATTTTGATGAAAAAGTTTTGCTTCTCACTTTTTGCTTGTTGGGCATTTAGGATGAGGTTG
This sequence comes from uncultured Flavobacteriaceae bacterium, assembly GCA_963520725.1. GTDB lineage: Bacteria > Bacteroidota > Bacteroidia > Flavobacteriales > Weeksellaceae > JABCPE02. The sequence continues at coordinate 2,823 of CAUQSG010000003.1, forward strand.
GTCATTATCCTTTGGAAGAAAGACTTGTCAAAGTTTATGAGAATATTATTCTGTTTAGGGTGAAATGTAATTTCATTTTTATCATCAAAAATCCTAATGAGGGATAAAATCTCATTGTTTACATTGATTACTTCATTCTTTTTTTCGGGCAGTTTTGTAAACTCCGAAAAAGCTCCAGCCACTTTTGCTATTAGGTCTATCTGGTCTTCCATAGAGGAGCAGAGTTTTTTTACTTTATCTTCTATATCAGGGTCGTTTTTATCAAATTTCCTTTCAAAATTTTGGATGAGGAGTTTCATGGGAGTCAGCGGATTTTTGACTTCATGAGCCACCTGTTTCGCCATTTCGCGCCATGCAGATTCTTTCTCTTTGAAGAATAATAGCTTTTTTTGTTCCTCTATCATCCGTATAGTTCGGTTATAGGAATTGATGAGTGGAGTAAATTCATCATCGTTGTAATATCGGATGGGTTTCAGCTCTTCATTAAGGTCTATTTGTGTGATTTTTTGTGAAATTTTCCTGATGTTTTTCGTTAGTTCATCGGAAATTCTCCAGCTTAGCCATATTCCAAGGGCGATGATGATGATGTTCGCCACAACCATGATTTGGATATACTGATTAAAGGTATCCAATCGGGTGTTATCACTATGATAAAACGGAAAAAAAACAATGGCGACAGGCTCCAGCATGTTGTTCAGAAGTGGGATGTAGGAGGCGGTCAGATTGTCCTCATCATCTTTTATGTATTCCACAACATCAAATCTGTTTCCTTTTTTTAGGATTTTTTTTAGGACTTCTTCTGGGATTTCTTGTGGAGAAACTTGGTTTTTCTCTTTGTTGGAAAGCAGGAATTTCCCTTGTAGATTATAAATGATAATATCCTGCTTGTTGATATCGGAGATTTCTAGGATTTTTTTTTCCAAGATAGGTTTTATATTTTTTTCAGTTACGGTCGTGTGGCTCACTGCGTAGTCTAGCGAAGCCATCAGAATTTCTACTGTCTGGCGTAGTCTTTCTTTGTTTTGGGTTTCGGTATTTTTTTTGAAAACGAGATAGGAGATTACCGTTACACCTATGATACTCAGTAGGGTAACCAGCATAAATCCAAAGAAGATTCTCGTTCGTATGTTTCCTTTGATGATGGGGCTCATGGGTTATTTTTTCATAAGTTTTGCTACATATTTCCCAATGATGTCAAATTCCAGATTTACTTTACTGCCAATCTCTAAATTCTTCAAATTAGTATGCTCCCAAGTGTAAGGAATTATCGCCACCGAAAACTCATTTTCTCCGTTGTGGGCTACGGTTAGGCTGATGCCGTCCACGGTGATAGACCCTTGTGGAACGGTAGTAAATCCGTCTTTATCGGTGTATGCTATCGTGATGTAGTGGCTGCCGTTTAGGTTTTCTATGGATTTTATTGTCCCTGTTTGGTCTACATGTCCCTGCACGATATGCCCGTCCAGTCTGCCGTTCATCAGCACGCATCTTTCCAGATTTACCTTTGTGCCTATTTTCCAGCTTCCTAGATTGGTTTTTTCCAAGGTTTCTTGTATTGCGGTTACTCCATATCGCTGATTTTCAATTTTTTCTATGGTCAGGCAGCAGCCGTTGTGGGAAAGACTTTGGTCTATTTTTAGTTTATCTGTAAAAGGGCAGCTCATCGTAAAATGAACACTTGTTCCCTTGGCTTCTATATTTTCTACTGTGGCAGTGGCTTCTACTATTCCTGTAAACATAAATTTAAAGTATTTTTGGATAAATCTGTTTTCTTCTCAAAAAATTAAACTAATTTTGCTCTTTTAAGACCCAAAGTTAAGCAAAATGGAATTTAAACATAAAATAAAAGTAGGAATTTCTATTGGTGACTATAATGGAATAGGCCCAGAAATTATCCTTAAAACATTGAAAGACAAGAGTATGCTGGATTTTTTCACACCTGTGATTTTTGGTTCAGGGAAGCTCTTTTCTTTTCAGAAAAATGTATTTAAACTGCAGTTTAATTTTAACTATATCCTCCACGCTTCCGAGGCGGTAGATGGACAGATAAACATTGTCAATCTTCGCAAAGATGAAATGGAGGTGAAGTTCGGTACGCCCACAGAGGAATCTACCAAACTGGCGATAGACTCGCTAGAAGCTGCGACAAATGCCCTGATGAAGGGTGATATAGATGTGCTGGTAACTGCGCCTATTAACAAGGATGAAATGATAAAACACGGTTTCCCATACACAGGGCATACCGAGTATTTGGAGAAAAAATTTGCAGCCAAAGGATTGATGTTTTTGGTAACAGAGGATTTAAAAGTAGCAGTTTCTACCCATCATATTCCGCTGGCGAAAGTAGCAGAAACAATCACGAAACAAAGGATAATAGACCAAGTAAAGCAGATGAACAACTGTCTGAAGCTGGATTTTTCTATTGAAAGACCAAAAATCGCAGTGCTTGGGCTGAATCCACACTCAGGCGATGGCGGAACGATAGGAATGGAGGAAAAAGAAATCATAGAACCAGCCATCAAGGAATTGTTCGACCAAGGTTTTATGGCTTTTGGGCCTTATCCAGCGGATAGTTTCTTCCAGCCAGAAAAATACAAGCATTTTGATGGAGTTTTAGCAATGTATCATGACCAAGGTCTTACTCCGTTTAAGACCATCGCATACGAAAACGGAGTGAACTACACAGCGGGAATGCCGCTCATCAGAACATCGCCAGACCATGGAACGGCTTATGATATCGCAGGGAAGGGCGTTGCGGATGCTCATTCCTTTGAGGAGGCTGTTTTTACAGCGATAAAGATTTTCAAAAACAGAGTAGAAAATTTAGATCTCATCGCTCATAAATTAGAGGTAAGAAAAATAGCTCAGAATGTAGAAGATGAGGATCTTCCAGAAGGAGAGGAATAAAAAAAGCACCTGATTTCAGGTGCTTTTTCTTTTATTATTTTTTTACTCGTTTTATTTTGTTAGCATTTTTCTTTTCTTCCTCTTTTTTTCGTTTGTTTTCGGCTTGGTCATAGAGGGTGGTGTCTGTTTCGTAGATGATTTCTACATTTTCAGGCGAGTCCAAGAATATATCCCTCCATTTTCTTGGGCGGTCTTTGGTATTCCAGTTAAACTCTGGGAATTTCCGCTTCTCTGGAGCTATTTTGCTCATAGGATATATGTCCGTATTTGCGCCGATGTTACACGCTACAATGTGTAGTTTTTGTTCCTCGAAAAGCGCCTCAATCTCTCCACATGACGAAAGCGAAATGCCCAGCCTGTCCATGTTTTTTGTCTTTGCATTTTGGCTTTCTACATAGTTGATAGCCTGTGCATTTTCGGTCACTTTTATCAGATGAATGTTATTGTTTTTGTAGTAGGCTATCATCTGTTTTCCCTTTACTTGATTAAATTCATCTTTTAAATTGATAGAATCTACCTTACTGATTGCTAGTGCGTTTCCGATTACTTTTAAAGAATCTATGCTTTCGTTTTGTGTGTTGAGGTAAGCCTTGATAACATCGCCTGTCACTTGTCGTTCGCCTGTCCAGAAAATAGGTTTTCTGATGAGGTGAAGCTCTCCATCGGTTTCATTAAAGTTAAGTGAATCCGCTCTTGCCTGTGCATTAGATTTGAACATTCTGGCTTTATGGTAGGCTTTTAGGAAACTTTTTTTCATTCTGCTGGAATCGGCTTTTTGGTAAGCGATGATTCTTTCGGCAGAGAAAAATAGTGAATCGTTTTTAAAGATTTTCACAGCATAAGGTTTCCCTGTAATCATGGCAGAATCTTTATTTTCAAATATCTCACCGTAAGAGCCTCTCACAAAGCGGTTTTCCCTTGGGTCATCCAGCAGTACATTTCCTTTCGCAGTTCCGAAACCTGTGTTTTGGTTGTAATACATGGCATCGCCTTTCAGGGTTTTTCCGTTGTAGTAGATTCGTGAATTTTTGCTGAGATAGACCTCTTTGCTGTTCATTTTATAGTGGCCTTTCTCTGTGTATACCGAGTTGGAAGGATTACTTTTGTTGATAATCGTAGTAGGGCCGTAGAACTCTGCGGTATTGGTATTTTGATTTTGCTTGATTTTAGTTCCTTGTACTTGGTATTGGCTGTTGTCTATGTTTACATTTCCTGTGACATCTACCACTCGGCTAGTGATGTTGTAGGTGGCAGTTTTGGTTCTGATGGTGTTGCTGCCGTTGTAGATAGTTCCTCCCGTGTTGAAATAAGCCGTGTTCGGAATTCGGTCATAGTAGAGAATATCCGTTTTTATGGTCTGTTTAGGGTCGGTAAGGACTACATTTTTCCTTGCGATTCCACGCTGGGAGTTACCGTCATACTGGATTTCTCCTGCGGTAATTAGATTGCCGTCAGAGGTCTGCAGCTGGGTGTTTCCTATGGCCTTGGCGAAGTTCGCTTCGGAATAGAAAATTACGGTGTCGGCTTTTAGTGTAGAGCCTTTATGTTCCAGATGTACATTTCCTGTCATGAAGGTATTTCCATCGAACAAATCTTGTCTTTTCTGGGTAAGGTCTGCGTGGATGATTCTTACCTTTACAGGCTCATCTTTTCCTTCTTGTTTTTGTTCAAAAAAAGGATCTTTTTCCAAATTGCCGTTTATGGAAGTAATCTGCCCAAAGACAAACAAAGTGGACAGCAGGAAAAAAGATATAAACAGTTTTTTTGTCATAAAATGGGTGTTTTTATGGAGTGGTCTCCTTCTTTTGTCCGTAGAAATAGAGCGTGTGGCTGTCTATGGATACCCCGAAAGCGCTTTCTATGGACTCCTTTATCGCTTGGATTCTTGGGTCGCAGAACTCTATGATTTCCTCTATTTCTTTCTGCGAACTATCTTTGTAGATAACGATATGGTCGTGCTGGCGGTTAAAATAGGATTTTTCATAGGTGGAACTTTCGCCGAACTGATGTTTTCTGACCAGCCCGGCATCTAGAAAAACCTCTATCGTGTTGTAGATAGTTGCCTTACTGATGTGGTATTTTTTCTGCAACATGAGTAGATGGAGGTCATCTACATTAAAGTGCTTGTCGTAATTGTATATCTCCTCTAAAATAGTGTATCTCTCAGGAGTGTTTCTCAGTCCCTTTTCTTTCAAGTAATTCCGCAGAACCTCCTTGATGGCTTCTATACTTTTACTATTCACTTTGTTTTCCATAGTGGGCAAATTTAATTATTTTTTACGAAGTAACAATTTAATTGTATCAAAACCAAATTTCTACCTTTTTGTGTTCAATAAAAAAACCGCAGAAGGCTCTGCGGTTTCTTGCTATTGATTTTTATTTTACAGGATTTCCTTTGAAATCGGTTTTGTAGTAACCAAATTTTTCTTGTCCATTAGATTTCAGTTTTCCTTTTATAGAAACATCTATCAAATTCTTTTTAATTTCAATGGTATAAACATATTGGTATTCAAACTTCTCATCATCTTTGTATTTCTTCCAAGCATCATCTACTACTTTTTGTATTGTTTCAGCTGTTACTTCTTTGAAGTCAAATAACTCATCTTCTAAACGGAAATCCTCTGCATTTACACCAATTACATCGATTTCCATAGTTTGTGGTTCTCTCCATCCAAAACTAGAGCTATAATTGATTTGCTGAACTCTTCTCTTGTCTACATTGTCTTGGTAAACAATAGAAAGACTGAGGTCATCCGAATCATCATCTGTTTTAACTACTTTATCAGAGTTTTTGGTAACTATGAATCTTACTTCATCGGTTACTTTTGTATTTTCACCGAGTTTTTCTACTACGGCATCATACCATTTTTTAGTTTGTGCTGGATCAGAAAATAGTTTATAATCAATTTTTTCTTTTCCTGAAGCCTCATTTGCTGCTTCCTTTGCTGCATTTACAGCTTCTTTTGCTTTGTCACAAGATTGTAACCCCAGTAGCGATGCTGCTAAAATACCCGCAGCGATGATTTTTTTTGCTTTCATAATATTATTTTTTTAAAAATTATTTGTACAAATTTAAAAATTTTTTACAATATTTTTTTATTAGAATAGAAAAAACGCTTGTTTATATGGTTTTTTTGGAGTGTAAGAGTAGGATTTTTAGGAATAGTTTGTTTTTCAATGTATTAAACTCTAAAACCAAGAAGAAATAATTTTTTTGAAGATGAATTTAAATAAAAAAGAAAAACTTTGATTATTAAAGCTTTAATTCAAAAAAAAGATTATCTTTGCAGCGTTTTTGTGGGAAATTTTGGCGGAAACAGAGAAATTTAATACCTAACTTCTTCCCGATTTTTTAGTCCCACACGCCGCCAATACTGAGAAAGAAGGAATACAAAGTGATATTTTTATGTCAAAACAAGAAGAGGTTCTTATGAACCAAAATGTGGCTCCAGAGCAGTTTGACTGGGATTCTTTCGAGTCTGGTCTTAACGCTGAGGACAGAAAAGAAAAAAATGAATTAGAAGAAATCTACAAAGGTTCTTTGAATGACCTTTCCGAATCTGATGTAATCATTGGGAAAGTGGTAAGACTTACAGACAAAGAAGCTATCGTAGATATCAACTTCAAGTCTGAGGGAGTAATTTCTCTCAACGAATTCCGTTACAACTCTGGCCTAAAAGTAGGTGATGAAGTGGAAGTAATGGTAGACAGAAGAGAAGACAAAACAGGTCAGCTTCAGCTTTCTCACAAAAAAGCAAGAACGCTGAAAGCTTGGGATAAAGTAAATGAATACCACCAATCTGGTGAAATCGTAAATGGTTTCGTGAAGTCTAGAACAAAAGGTGGTATGATCGTAGATGTTTTCGGTATCGAAGCATTCTTACCAGGTTCTCAGATCGATGTGAAGCCTATCAAAGACTACGACCAATTCGTAGGAAAAACGATGGAGTTCAAAGTAGTGAAAATCAACCCAGAGTTCAAAAATGTGGTAGTTTCTCACAAAGCTCTTATCGAAGCTGATATCGAAGGACAGAAAAAAGAAATCATTTCTCAATTAGAGAAAGGACAAGTTCTAGAAGGAACTGTTAAAAACATTACTTCTTACGGAGTATTCATCGACCTTGGTGGTGTAGATGGACTTATCCACATCACAGACCTTTCTTGGTCAAGAGTAAACCACCCATCAGAATTCCTTTCTGAAGGACAAACTGTAAAAGTGGTAATCCTTGATTTCGATGATGAGAAAACAAGAATCCAGCTTGGTATGAAACAGCTAGAACCACATCCATGGGAAGCTCTTTCTGCTGACTTGAAAGTAGGAGACAAAGTAAAAGGAAAAGTAGTAGTTCTTGCTGACTATGGTGCGTTCGTGGAAATCGCTCCAGGTGTAGAAGGACTTATCCATGTTTCTGAAATGTCGTGGTCTACTCACCTTAGAAGTGCAGGAGATTTTGTGAAAATCGGTGATGAGGTAGAAGCGGTAGTTCTTACTTTGGATAAAGATGAAAGAAAAATTTCATTGGGTATCAAGCAATTAACTCCAGATCCATGGGCTGACATCCAGTCTAAATATCCAGTAGGTTCTAAACACAAAGGAACTGTTAGAAACTTTACTAACTTCGGTGTGTTTGTAGAATTGGAAGAAGGAATAGACGGACTTATCTACATCTCTGATCTTTCTTGGACTAAAAAAATCAAGCATCCATCTGAGTTCTGCGCTGTAGGAGACAAACTAGATGTAGTAGTTCTAGAACTTGATACAGAAGCTAGAAGACTTTCTCTTGGACACAAACAATTGACTGAAAACCCTTGGGATAAATACGAATCTAAATACGCTGAAGGAACTGTACATACAGGAACAGCAGTAGATGTTTTCGATAAAGGAGCTCAGGTTCAGTTCGAAGATGCAGAAGTGGAAGCATTCTGCCCTTCAAGATTGTTAGAAAAAGAAGATGGTTCTAAAATCAAGAAAGGAGAGGAAGCCCAGTTTAAAGTAATTGAGTTCAATAAAGAATTCAAGAGAGTAGTAGTTTCTCATACAGGTCTTTTCAGAGATGAAGAAAAGAAAAATGTAAAAGAAGCTGCAGCTAAGTCTTCTTCAAGTGAAGAAAAAACAACTCTTGGAGACATTGATGCTCTTGCAGAATTGAAAAAGAAAATGGACGGAGGGAAATAATCCATTCCATTTCTAAATACAAAAATCCCGCTGCTGTTTAGCAAGCGGGATTTTATTTGTCTTTATATAAAAGGATATTACTCTAAAATTTCTTGTAATTCCAGCCAGCGTATTTCGTGGGCTTCTAATTGGCTGGTGGTTTCTTCCAGCTTCTGTGAAAGTTCAGAAATAATATTGTAATCCGTTTCATTATTCAGTTTTTCTAAAATTTCATCTTGTTTTTCCTTTAAAACAGGCATTTCTTTTTCTATGTTTTCCAATTCTTTTTGCTCCTTGAAGCTGAGTTTTCTTTTAGAATTGGTATTTTTAGTTTGTTTTTCTTCTACAGGTTTAGCAGGTTCGCTTTTTTTAGTGTTTTTGCTTTGCGTTTGTTGGTCTCTGTATTCAGTGAAGGAACCGATAAAATCCTTGATTTTTCCTTCGCCTTCGAAGACAAGTAGATGATCTACAATTTTATCCATAAAATACCTGTCGTGCGAAACAATGATTAGGCAGCCCTGAAACTGCGAGAGGAAACTTTCCAGCACGGTAAGTGTAGGCAGGTCTAAATCATTAGTCGGCTCGTCAAAGATGAGGAAATTTGGGTTTTGGAAGAGTACGGAAATCAGATATAGTCTTCTTCTTTCGCCGCCGCTTAGGTTAGAAATGGTGGTGTATTGTGTCTGTTCATTGAAGAGAAACATTTTTAAAAACTGTGATGCCGAGATACTTTTCCCATTTGCGAGAGGATAATATTCCGCGATGTCTTTCATGAAATCTATCACTCGTTGGTCTTCCTTGTAGGTAAGTCCTTTTTGTGAAAAATACCCGAATTTGATGGTTTCTCCTACTTCTATTTCTCCGCTGTCGTAGGTTTCCAGACCTTGGATGATGTTCAGCAGGGTAGATTTTCCTACGCCGTTTTTTCCTATGATGCCGACTTTTTCGCCTCGCTGAAACTGATAGTTGAAATTATCCAAGATGATTTTATCACCAAATTTTTTATTGATGTTTCTCAACTCCAAAATCTTTTTGCCCAGCCTTTTCATTCCAAAATCCAGTTCTAATTCCTGCTTTTTGGTGTCCATTTTAGCAGTTTTCTCCGTTTCGTAGAAGGCTTCTATACGGCTTTTAGATTTGGTGGTTCTGGCTTTCGGCTGTCTGCGCATCCATTCCAGCTCCTTGCGGTAGAGATTGTTGGCTTTGTCTATGGTAGCGTTTAGGTTTTCTTCTCTTATGCTTTTGTTTTCCAAATATTGTGCATAGGCACCATGATGGACATAGAGTTTTTTATTTTCTATTTCCCAAATAATGTCACATACACTATCTAGGAAATAGCGGTCGTGCGTTACAAGAAGCAGGGTGACCATGGCTCTGGATAGGTATTGTTCCAGCCATTCTACCATATCTACATCTAGGTGGTTGGTAGGTTCGTCCATGATGAGCAGCGTATGCTTGTGTTCCACTCTCGTTTCTATCAGGAGTTTGGCGAGGGCTACGCGTTTTATTTGCCCTCCAGAGAGATTGTCCATTTTGGCGTTTAGGTCAGTTATTTTCAGCTGGGAGAGGATTTGTTTCATTTCGTTTTCCAGCCCCCATGCTTTTTGGTTTTCCATTTCTATGAAAGCCTGCTCCATAAATTCTGAATCATCAGAAGTCAGCGATTTTTGGTAATTTCTCAATGCCTGCATAGGCGGCGAATCTAGGCTCATGATAAATTCTGTGATGGTCTGTCCGCTCTCAAAGTGTATTTCTTGGTCAAATAAAACCACCTGAATATCTTTATTGATAACCACTGTCCCGCTGTCTGCAAAGTCTTTGCCCATTAGGATATTGAGCAAAGTAGTTTTTCCGCTTCCGTTTTTGGCAACGATGGCGATTTTGTCCCCTTCATTGATATTAAAAGAAATATCCTCAAATAAAGTAACGATGCCATATGTTTTGGTAAGATTTTCTACGCTGATGTAATTCATTTCCCTAAAAAAGTTAATTTAAAGTCCTTCCTATTTCACCCGCCAAATATCGGAAAAATAGAGCATAGTAGAAGTCAAATTTATTTTAAAAGTAAAAATAAATACATTATTATATTTGATAATCAGTTAGTTAATTTCAAGTGGAAAAATATTTATCAATATTTTGATTAAATAAAAAACTTTTACTACTTTTGCACCATTCAAAAATGGTTCCGTGGCCGAGCGGCTAGGCAGTGGTCTGCAAAACCATCTACAGCGGTTCGAATCCGCTCGGAACCTCAATTTGCCTAAACAATCGCTTGTAAACCAATGGTTTATGAGCGATTTGTTTTTAATATGTGACAACATGTGTGACAACTTTTAGAAAAACACTTTAAAATATTCTTTTTAGTTTAAGATAAGACAAGGTTTTAATATTCATTATCTTATTTAGAATGAATAAAAATAACAATAAGTTGTATTTAAAACTAGATTTTAGTTTTGATAAATTGTAACTGTATTAGGAACTGTGTCAAAATTTGATACAGTTTAATCAATCCTCTTATTTCTCTTTTTATGGACTACAGAAATTCAAAGTAATACCCCCCCCCCTTAATCAAATTAGGGGGTATTATGTTTATAAGGTTCTTAGTAATCCTCTTCAGGATAAATAACCTCTACGATAATAAGCATGAACCTTTTTTCCAATTCTTTTAACTGTTTCTCATTATAAACCTCATCTTGTTTGTTCCAATCCATTCCTTTGTAAGTTCCGTTATTGAAATGTTCTAATATCTTAACGGGCTTAAACATCTCCGTGTCTTTAACCTGCCTTAATATACTTTCTATCTTTCGTTTTCTCATGGTTATTTTAAATTATAATCCTCCTTTAGTCTGCTTAGTAACTTTTCAAAATCTTTATCACTCAATGCATCCAGTATATTGCCTAACTCTATACTTTTAAGGCTTGGTATAACAAATTTAGCCATATCAATAAGGAATTTAAATTTGTCTTTTGCTTCTAGTTCGGAAAATGCATCATCTAATTCGTCTATATGTTTATCCATAAAGTCAGCGAAAAATTGTCGTATTCTTTCGGTCTGTTTGTTTTTACTACCTTTTGGGCGTCCTTTTCCTGCTGTATTACCTTTTTCAAATCTACTCATTTTTTTTCGTGTGTTTTTAAATGTTCCGTTATCTGTTCGTTAGTTTATTAAACCTCATCTCATGAAACTAAAAATCAAAACATAACTGCCCTGCTGGATAGTTTCGTGCCTCAAACCTCCTGCGGGAGTGTTTAGGGTTGTTATAGCGATTAGTAACAGTGTTACGGATATTATGAGCAATATAATATATTCGGGTGTCTAAATTACAGTTTTTGTGTTTTGGAGTTAAAAACTGTTCCTCTAAACTTAAATAAGTTTCTCTATCCTCAGAATAGTAGAAATGCAGAGCAGTAAAACTTAAATATTTTGAATTTCGTTTCTGCATGGAAATATCCAAACCTGTAACATTGCAAAATACACCCTCTAAATTACTATGTTTTTGTCCTGAAAAGATAAGGTTTTTTTTAGGGGTGTTTAGTTTACTTTTTTTGGGGTGTTGTGCAAATTCACACCTTAACGGGTTTAGGGTATTTTCAGTGAAAAAACTAAGTTGCTGAAAATCAATATTATTCTTAGGAGAATTTGCACAAAAAATAACCTTTTCAGAATTGGATGAAATTCGTGCGGTTTCTGAGGAATGTTTAATTTTTTTTGAGGGTAAAATTTCGGTTTTTCTTAGGTTATTTTGTGTAAAATCCTTAGAGGTACTTGCACAATCTAAAAGATAAAAAAGTTTATCAATGATTCTTTTTTTAATACCCAAGTTGCTTAAATCTTCTTTATGTAGAATATTATTATATTTTCTCCTGTTATTGGCAAAGGTGTTGCGGGTGTTATTCTTTATCAATTTCTGCCAGTAATCTGGGTTATTAGCCTGAAACATAAATTTTTTATCTTTTTCGCTGAGGTTCTCTAGTGTAGAGGTGTTGTTTAATAGTAGGATATTATCCCACTTTTTTAATAGTTTTTCAGCCAAATGATTGTATGTTTTAGGGTTTAGTAGGTCGGTAATATTGTAAATTCCCAATGCTCTTGTATGTTTTGCCTTTTTGGTTTTTATTTCAAATCTAAAGGTGTTCAGTGGTATATTGTAATCAGGGTAATTTTGGAATTGTAACCCTTTTGCATATGCCTTAACTTTGGTGTATATGGTTCCACATTCTTTGAAATATGGGGCTTCTTTTTTAGGGGTAATGAATGGAGTTTTTTCACTGAATATAATACCATTGATGAGGTTTTTAATATCTAAACTATCTAAGTCTGTATTTATACCATATTCTAGGTTTACTATTTCGCAGTATGGATACTCTTTTTCAGTAATATTTAACAGTTGTAAAATATCTGTAATACTATTGATACAATCCATTACTGTAAAATCATTACCGTTATGTTTATAGTCGTTATAGTGATAATGTGGATTCACCCCAATGTAAGCAGTGGAATATCCAGCAAATTCGCCTTTACTAGCCTGTGAAAAATCATCATTAAAAAATTCTTTACGGAGTGATATGCTAAGTTTGTTGCCGTACTTTGGGTGTTGATAATCATCGTACCTATTATTACTCTTGATGAACTTAGTGAATAAACCATTGTTATAGATTCGGTTTATTATATTGGTTTCTTTTATCTCTATTTTGATATTATCCAGCATAATTTTAGGGTTATGTGGGGGTTATCATTTACTTAGTTATTGTTCAGTCTAAATATTCCAATACTGTAAATAATTAGAGGGGTTTATTTCCCCTCTAAAACATTGCTATACTTAGTTATTTTACAGTATAGTCGCTTAATAGTTTTTGTTTGAACTTTATTCTTTTTATACGCTCTTTTATTACTTTTTTTGCTGTATGGTCGTCCTTATCTAGTTTGTAATAGGTTCGTTCTAGGTCATCTATTTCAGAGCGATATTTTACAAAAAACCATTTTTGTAGTTCTTTAGCCTGTTCCCTACTGCTTGTATGATAGACAGTGTAGGAGTGTTTACCAATTCTTATTTTTCCTATTACATACACTAGTCCTACACTTACTAGTTCAGTTATTCTATTAGTTACAGAGTTGGAGCGTCTGTCTAGATAGGTTTCTACTTCAAGGTAGGTGCATGGTTGTAGTTTTTCAATAGCCTTTAATACGCTTAACATTCTTTCTGTTAAATCTTTTTTTACATAATAGAATGCTTCAATCTTTGGTGTTCGTTCTCTCATTGTTTTCCTGTTTTGTGTTTATTTAAAATTTCATCTAGTTCGTTTCTTTTGTAGTATACCCGTCCTTCAACTGGATAGGAGTTTAATGCTCCTTTTTTCGTCCACCTATGGAGGGTAGAGCGGTCTATTTTTAGCATAGAGCAAACCTCATCACGGGTAAGTAGTTCTGCTGGTTCTTTGGGTTGAAACTCTTTTGAAAGTTCTTTCTTCAGCATTGCAAATCGTTTGTCTATTTCGTTAAGTAGGTCGGCGGGAGTAGTCCCAATAAATTGTAATTGTTCCATAGTTCAACTAGTATTAAAATTATTGTTGCAAAGGTTGAAATAAATGCAATTTTTTTCCATAGAAATGGGGTAGGAGGGGGTAGCATAGGGGTAGTAAAATAGATTGTTTAATGGTGTAATAAAGGGACAAAAAAACACCCCTTAAATAAAGGGGTGTGTATATTCGTGTGTGTTATTTAGTTCTTGAATTTACAAACTCTTGGGCTTCGGTATCCCATTTTGTTTTTATTGGGAGGTTTCCATTTAGGTATTTTTTTGCATTGTCGGGTGAAATACCAAGTATTTCTGCGGATATTTCTGCTAATGCTCTTTTAGTATTTATATTGTCTTTATTCATATTGTAGTAGTGTAATACTGAAAGTCTATAAGGAGCACTTTTTATATTATTGTTTATTTCGGGGGGTGTTTTTGCGGTTATTGAAAAATCATGTGCTATATTGTGACATTTGTAAATATGTTTTTTTAGTCTTATTAGGTTTTCAGTGAAATAGTTTAAATCTTCTACTGTGGAGGAGTTGTCTCCTATTTTTATTAGGGAATTTAAAAGGTTTTTGGTCTTTTCAATAATATCATTAAGTATACTAATGAAAAAATTTAAGCGATTTAAAGTGTCTTTTAAAAATAACCTCAATTCAGATATACTCTTCTTTGCAAAGTTTTTGCATTTAGCTTCTAGTATATCAACTTTTGGAAATTCTGTACATATATCTTGCAGACATTCTTTCCATCTTTTTGTGTCATCTTTTGATGGTTCTATGGCTTCTCCATATTTATCAAATGAATACCTTAATACTTCTAGCAAGTCTTCAATTGATGCGTTACTAATAAATATGTTACACATTTTCAATAAATTTATATAGCGTAAAGATATAATCAAAAAGCACTATATAACACCTTTTGCAATATAATTTATCCACATATATAGTAAAGTATGATGGATACTATACTAATTCATTTTATCCTGTTTTATCCGCATTTTAAGAATTAAACAATATTTAAAATTACTTTGTAATATAAGGTTTAAAAAATAAACACCCTATTTTTAGGGTGTCTTTTTATTAACTATATTTGATTGTTTATCCTTTTACTGTGCTTATTATCTTTTTGAGGGTCTGAGTTACTACTTCTGCGATGAGGTTTTTAAATGGGGTTAAATCTTTTTCTATACTTGCTGTTTCTAGTGCAGTATAGTATTTTAATCGGTTTTCTGCATCTCCTTTTAATATTGCGATAGGGTAGCCATGTTTTAGTAGAATTAAATTCATCAGTAGGCGTGAGGTTCTACCATTCCCGTCTGTGAAAGGATGTATATAAACCAGTCTTTGGTGCATTTCTGAGGCTAATTCTACGGGGTGCATCGTTTCTCTATTCTCATTATAAAATCTCATCATTTCTTCCATTTCCTTTTGTAGTAAAAAGGGTTGGGTTGGCATATGTTCTGAGCCTAGTATCATCACGGGGACACTTCTATAGCGACCTGCATTGTCTTTGTCTATTCCCTGCAAAATAAGGGCGTGGATTTGGAGTATATCCCTTTCCGTTATAGGTTCTAGGCTCTTTGCTAAGTCTTTTATATAGTCTACAGCATGGGCGTGGTTTATAGCTTCTAAATGTTCGTTTAGTGTTTTTCCCCCTATGGTTAAACCTTTTTCTACTACAATAGCAGTTTCTTGTAGAGTCAGTGTATTACCTTCTATTTTATTACTTTCATGGGTGTATTCTATATCAAAGGCTTTGGATACCTTACCTTGAAATAAGTTTCTGTATTTGTCCAGTTCGTTTTTTAATTGGTCTATTTCTGTATAATTCATTGTTTAGATTGTATTTCTTTGGTTTTCTTTTTCTTTTCTTTCTTTTGATAGTTCTTTGAATACACTTGCTGAACTTATTACATAATCTGCTGGGTCTTTCTTGATATAGTCAAAGAATGTTTTTTCAGTCTTGTGTCCTGTTATTGCCATGATTATAGGAGTAGGTAATTTGGGGTTTCCGTAAAAGTTAGTAGCAAATGAACGGCGACAAGTGTGGGAGGAAATAAGATTGTATTTTTCAGTATCTTTTATTTCACTTCTATTCTCTTCTTCATTAAATACCAATCCTTTTACTATTTCGTTAATCCCTGCTAATTTACAAACCTTTTTTATATATCTATTAAATAATGTGTCATTACTGCTTCTATCGGATGAAAATACAGGAGGAAAATCTCCATTATATTTGTTTAAAATCTCCTCTACTTCATCCATTAGTGGAATAGTTACCCTGCTCCCTGTTTTTTCTTGTGTTAGTTCTATAAATTTAAACTCGTCCCCCTCTATATCCGTTCTGGTACAAATCATTTTTTTATTCATCCTCATAAGGTCAGAAATTCTTTGTCCAGTATAGCATCCTATTATGAACCAGTCCCTAGCGTGTTTTAGGTTTTCATTTCCTACAATAGGCATGTTTTTAACCTGTTTTAATTCATCAAAGTCCAAATATACTGAAATAGATTTAGCAGACGGAATAGACATTTTTATGATTTGTTTACTTACGGACTTGTCGTTTTTGTAGGCATCCATTAAGACAGTTTTAATGTTTTTTAATAGTCTTTGGGTGGTGGATTCTGCTAATCGTCTATTTTTCTTAGTCATCGCCCAATCCTTAAACTCAAGCATGGTTTTTGCGTCTATTTCTTCGATGAGGTATTTTTTCTTTTTGTATTGCTGAAACTCCTCAAACTTTTTTCCTGCCTCTTCTATTTTTTTATCAGTAGCCTTTTTGGTGCGGGTGTCCATTTCCCTATATTTTAGATAAGTTTTTAGATAGTTCATAAATATACTATCATCTGTTTCAGGGTCTTTGCGTCCAAAAAAATCATCTACTTTACTTTTTAACCAAGCATTAGAGAATATAATTCCTTTTGTGTAATCATTGTTATATTCTGTTTCTATGTATACTGAAAGACTTTTTAGCTGAGTTACAATGTTTTTGTTTTCAGCATTGTTAGTCTTGGGTAGGTTGGTGGTATTGCTCCAATCTTTGGAGTTAATGGATAAGCCTGTGGAAACTCTTGGGTATACTCCTTTTGAAATTGAGAAACCTATTTGTATAATGCTGTTTGTATTGGGTGAGCGTAAGAAATAACGAACAGTTGGCATAACTATAAAATTGTTTGAACAAATATATAGATTTATTTGATGTGTGACAACATGTGTGACAACCTTTTTGCATTTTCATGAAATTTGTTGCAATATCGTGCCACGATGAAAAACAATAAAATCCCTATTTATAGGGTGTTTAAAGGTTTTTATAATTTTATTCGTTTTCATTGTTGTTGTTCGCTCGGAACCTCAATAATAGCTCTAAGGAATTTCCTTGGAGCTATTTATTTTTTGAAAATCAACATTTTTGAAAACATGATTTTTATCATATAATTAAGTATAATATTTTATAAAAAACAGCAGTTATATCCCTATGATTAAAAGAAACACACAAAAAGATAAAAAGTTTCTTTGTATTTAAAACTAAAACAATCAAAAATTTAAATTATAACATTATGAGAAAGGTTCTTTTATGTGGAGCTTTTTTAGCTCTCGCTGCGTGTTCAAGAGATGAGGAAGTTCAAATTCCTGATTCTAAACAAGCTCACTGGGATTATGAAAACCCTAACTGGCATAATCAAGGGTATTCTGAGTGTGCGGGATTGGTTCAGTCACCTATTGACATTGTAACTACTGCAACTACAAAGGCAACGCTTCCTGCAATTACTTTTAATTATTCACCATTTCCAGCTAAGGCTGTGAATAATGGGCATACTGTACAAATTAATACAGATGGAAAAAGTAGTATCACCTACAATGGTGTTGCCTATAAACTTAAACAATTCCATTATCACGGACATAGTGAGCACTCTGTAGATGGGCAGTTCTCTCCGCTTGAAGTGCATTTCGTTCACCAAAACGAAACTACTGGAGCTATCGTTATTTTAGGATTATTGATTAAAGGAGGGGGAGCAGATAATGCTCAGTTCGCTCAGTATATCAATTCATTCCCAAGTGTTAAAAATCAAGAAGTTACTACGACTAATACAATAGATCCTTTGGCAATGCTTCCTAGTAACAAAAAATATTATAACTACACAGGATCACTTACAACTCCGCCATGTTCACAAGGGATGAACTGGATAGTGTTCAAAGAAGTTCTTACAATTTCTGATGCACAACTTAAAAAGTTCACAGATTTGTATAATCATAATTATAGACCAATTCAAAAAACAGGGAGTAGAACTGTTTTTGAGTCCTTATAATTAGGAAGAATAATTAAAAATCTCAAAGAATTTTCTTTGAGATTTTTTTGATTAAATATATAAGATAAAGAATAGAAATATATATTTTTTTATTTTTTTTCTTGATATTCAAAAAAATGATTATATTTGCACACTGAATTGAAAAAATAGTTTAAACATAAAATAATTTAAATCATGGCAAAGGAAACGTTTAATCGTAGTAAACCGCACTTGAACATTGGTACAATTGGTCACGTTGACCACGGTAAGACTACTTTGACTGCTGCAATATCTAAAGTATTGTCAGACAAAGGATTGGCTGAAAAGAGAGATTTCTCTGCAATTGACTCAGCTCCAGAAGAAAAAGAAAGAGGTATTACAATTAATACTTCACATATTGAATATGAAACAGAAAACAGACACTATGCCCATGTAGACTGTCCTGGTCACGCCGACTATGTTAAAAACATGGTTACGGGTGCTGCTCAAATGGATGGAGCTATCCTTGTGTGTGCTGCAACTGATGGGCCTATGCCACAAACGAGAGAGCATATCTTGCTTTGTCGTCAGGTAAATGTTCCAAGAATCGTTGTATTCATGAACAAAGTGGATATGGTGGATGACCCAGAATTGTTAGAATTAGTAGAACTTGAGTTGAGAGATCTTCTTTCTTCTTATGAATATGATGGAGATAACTCTCCAGTAATCAAAGGTTCTGCTCTTGGTGCTCTTAATGGTGAGCCTAAGTGGGTTGCTACAGTAGAAGAATTGATGGATGCTGTAGATAACTGGATCGAGCAGCCAGTAAGAGATCAAGATAAACCGTTCTTGATGCCGATAGAAGATGTATTCTCTATTACAGGTAGAGGTACTGTAGCTACAGGTAGAATTGAGTCTGGTGTTATCAATACAGGTGATCCTGTTGATATCATTGGTATGGGTGCTGAGAAATTAACTTCTACTGTAACAGGGGTAGAGATGTTTAGAAAAATCCTTGACAGAGGAGAGGCTGGAGATAATGTTGGTCTATTGTTGAGAGGTATCGAGAAAACTGATATCAGAAGAGGTATGGTTATCGCTAAACAAGGATCTGTAACTCCACACAAAAAATTCAAAGCAGAGGTTTATATCCTTTCTAAAGAAGAAGGAGGAAGACACACTCCGTTCCACAACAAATATCGTCCTCAGTTCTATGTAAGAACAACGGATGTTACAGGTGAAATCTTCTTACCAGATGGTGTAGAAATGGTAATGCCTGGTGATAACTTGACTATTACAGTAGAATTGTTACAACCAATCGCTCTTAATGTAGGTCTTAGATTTGCGATTAGAGAAGGAGGTAGAACAGTAGGTGCTGGTCAGGTAACTGAAATTTTAGACTAATCATTTAGTATAATAAAGTTTTCCCGAAAGGGAGCTTTCGGGAAAACTTTTTAAATTAAAATTAAACTACGGGCATCGTCCAATGGTAGGATACCGGTCTCCAAAACCGTTGATCTGGGTTCGAATCCTAGTGCCCGTGCAAATTTAGACTAAGGTATATTTTATTTATTGTGTAATCATAGATGGGATTTCCTTAGTTTTTTCTTATTGGTGATATATTATGAGTTTAATAGGTTTTGTTAAAGATTCTTTTTTAGAGTTTAGAGAAAAGGTTGAGTGGCTGAAGTGGAAAGAATTGCAGTCTTCTGCAATTATTGTGGCTGTATCTACATTGATATTGGCCTTATTTACATTCGGGGTAGATAGCCTTTTTAGTATATCAATCAAGAATTTGTATTCGTTGTTTATAGGATTTTTTAACTAAAAATTTTCTCATGGAAGAATTAAAATGGTATGTGTTGAAAGCCGTTAGCGGACAGGAAAATAAAGTAAAATCCTATATAGAAACTGAGGTTAGAAGATTAGGGTATGAATCTTTTGTTACTCAAGTAGTAATTCCTACGGAAAAAGTGGCACAGATGAAAAATGGAAAAAAAGTCTTTAAAGAAAGACCTTATTATCCAGGATATCTTATGGTAGAGGCTAATCTTATGGGTGAGATTCCACATATGATAAAGAATATACCAGGTGTTATTTCGTTTTTGAGTTTGACAAAAGGAGGAGATCCTGTTCCTATGAGACCTGCGGAAGTTAATAGAATGCTGGGGAAAATAGACGAACTTTCCGAATTTGCGGTGGATGTAGAGATTCCTTTTGTTGTAGGAGAAAATGTGAAAGTTATAGATGGGCCATTTAATGGATTCAATGGTTCTATTGAAAAAATCCATGAAGATAAGAAGAAATTAGAAGTTAAGGTTAGAATATTTGGAAGGGAAACTCCATTAGAACTAAGCTACATGCAAGTAGAAAAACTTTAATTAAGATACAACCACTCTTTTTAGAGTGGTTTTTTATTGATATTTAGAATAAAAAGTAAATTTATTTTTGTAGATAAGAAATAAATTTATAATTTTGCAGTCCGTAAATGGAGTTGAAATATTCAGGTGAGAAGGATATTTCATCTATTCATTTACAGATTTATAAAATGCTTCCACATTTTTATATTTTTAATTTATTTTAATAAAGAAACATGGCAAAGAAAGTCTTTAAAATGGTAAAACTTCAAGTGAAAGGAGGGGCAGCAAACCCTTCTCCACCAGTAGGTCCAGCATTGGGTTCTGCAGGGGTGAACATTATGGAGTTTTGTAAACAATTTAATGGAAGAACGCAAGATAAGCCAGGTCAAATCCTTCCTGTAGTAATTACAGTTTATGAGGATAAATCTTTCGAATTTATCATTAAAACACCTCCAGCAGCGGTTCAGCTTTTAGAGGCGTCTAAGGTAAAGAAAGGATCTGGGGAGCCTAACAGAAACAAAGTAGGTTCTGTAACTTGGGAGCAAGTACAAAAAATCGCTGAAGATAAAATGGCAGATCTTAACTGCTTTACAATAGATTCAGCTTTGAGTATGGTTGCTGGTACAGCAAGATCAATGGGATTAAAAGTAACAGGAACGAAACCTAACGCTTAAAAATTAAGGAATGGCAAAATTAACTAAAAAGCAAAAGGAAGCTGTAGCTAAGCTAGAAAAAAATAAGGCATATAGCCTTGAAGAAGCTTCAGCCTTAGTAAAAGAAGTAAATACAGCAAAATTTGATGCTTCTGTAGATATCGCTGTGAGATTAGGTGTAGATCCTCGTAAAGCTAATCAAATGGTAAGAGGAGTAGTTTCTCTTCCTCATGGAACGGGTAAAGATATCCGTGTATTGGCTTTGGTTACTCCTGATAAAGAAGCAGAAGCAAAAGCTGCTGGTGCTGACCATGTAGGTCTAGATGAGTACTTAGAAAAAATCAAAAACGGTTGGACAGATGTAGATGTTATTGTTACTATGCCAGCTGTAATGGGTAAACTAGGTCCATTGGGTAGAGTATTGGGTCCAAGAGGTCTAATGCCAAACCCTAAATCTGGAACAGTTACTATGGAAGTAGGTAAAGCAGTAGCAGAGGTGAAATCAGGTAAAATTGATTTCAAAGTGGATAAATATGGTATTGTACATGCAGGTATTGGTAAAGTATCTTTCGATGCAGATAAGATTAGAGAGAATGCACAAGAGCTTATTCAGGCTTTAATCAAATTAAAACCAACTGCAGCAAAAGGAACTTATGTGAAGAGTATTTACCTTTCTTCTACAATGAGTCCAGGTATTGCTATCGATACTAAATCTGTAAACTAAAATCTGAAAGACAATGACAAAAGAAGAAAAAGTATTAGTAATACAAGAATTAAAAGAATTGTTACAAGATGCCAAAGTGGTTTATGTAGCAAATCTTGAAGGAATGAATGCTGCTGCTACTTCAGATTTTAGAAGACAAGCATTTAAAAGTAATGTTACACTTAGAGTTGTAAAAAATACATTGCTTCAAAAAGCGATGGAACAAGTGGAGGGAGTAGATTACTCAGAAATGTTCTCTACATTCAAAGGAAACTCTGCATTGATGATAGCAGAAGTAGCAAATGCTCCTGCAAAACTTATCAAGAATTTCAGAAAGAATGGAGCATTCCCTGCTTTGAAATCAGCTTATTTGCAAGAAACTTTCTATATTGGTGATGACCAATTAGATACTCTAGCGAACATCAAGTCTAGAGAAGAGATGATCGGAGAAATCATAGGATTACTTCAGTCTCCAATCAGAAACTTGATTTCTGCATTGCAAAACAAACCAGAGGTTGCAGAAGCGAAAGCAGAAGCTCCTGTGGCAGAAGAACCAAAAGAAGAGCCTGCATCTGAAGAAGGAGCAGAATAATTTTAGGTCTTCGCTGAGTAAAATAGACACTCAATAAAATTTAAATAAATCGTTCAACAATTAAAACATTAGAAAAATGTCAGATTTAAAAAAATTAGCGGAAACGCTTGTTAACTTAACAGTAAAAGATGTAAATGAATTAGCTACTATTCTTAAAGAAGAGTACGGAATCGAGCCAGCTGCTGCTGCAGTAGTAGTATCTGGTGCTGCTGGTGGAGGTGCTGCAGCTGAGGAAAAATCAGAATTTGATGTAATCCTTAAAAATGCAGGTGCTTCTAAATTAGCTGTAGTTAAGTTAGTTAAAGACTTAACAGGTGCTGGTCTTAAAGAAGCTAAAGACATCGTAGATGGTGCTCCAGCTCCAGTAAAAACAGGAGTTCCAAAAGACGAAGCAGAAGCTCTTAAAAAGCAATTAGAAGAAGCTGGTGCTGAAGTAGAATTGAAGTAATTATTAAATTACAATAACTAAAAAAGCTGTTTCAAAATGAAACAGCTTTTTGTTTTTTACTAATCGAGAATAAAATCTAAAAAGTATTTTAAAAGTTTTATTTTTTAAGGGCTTTGATTAGAACAGGAGCTGTTGTTACTACAATCAGTCCGATGATAATATATTCCAAATGTTTTTTCAAATCAATTCCGAACTGGTCAATAAATAATTTATCCAAATAATGTCCAGCAAAAATTAGAGAAAAAGACCATAAAAATCCACCTATAATATTATATAAAAAGAATTTTTTGCTGTCCATTTTCACAATACCCGCTACAATAGGAGCAAAGGTTCTAATCATGGGTAAAAATCTTGCAATGATGATAGCCATCGCTCCATTTTCTTCATAAAATTGTTGTGCTTTCAGCAGATAACTTCTTTTAAAGAAAAAAGATTCTTTCTTTTGGTAAAGTTTTTGACCGCTTTTTGAGCCAAACAAATATCCTACTGAATCGCCAAGAATGGCAGCAATGCCCACAGTAGCAGCTAAAATCGTAGTATTGAGAAGGTCACTTCCTGTTTCTCCAAAGGTTTCACTGATAATCGTAGTGGAATAAATTCCAGAAATAAACAACAAGCTGTCCCCAGGCAAGAAGAATCCGAAGAACAATCCCGATTCTGCAAATACAATGAGGAGAACCAACCAAAAACCGCCCAATTTGATGTAAAATTCAGGGTTTACTAAATCTTTCCAACTTTCAAAATGTTCCATAAAATCTAATAATCAACAAAGATAATTTATTTAAGAATATCAGCGATAAAATTTTATATCGTTAAATCATGAGTTTCGTCACTTTGTCCTTCTGCCATTAGGAAAGATTTCAGAAAAGGAGTGATGTTGCCATTCATCACAGCATCTACATCAGAGGTCTCATAGCCAGAGCGAACATCTTTTACCAATTTGTAAGGATGCATCACATAGTTTCTAATCTGGCTTCCCCATTCTATTTTCATTTTTCCTGCTTCTATCTCGTTTCGCGCCTTGTTTCTTTCTTCCAATTCTATTTCGTAAAGCCTTGATTTTAAGAGCTGCATGGCTTTTTCTTTGTTTTGAAGCTGAGAACGGCTTTCAGAGTTTTCGATGATGATTCCCGTAGGGTGGTGGCGAAGTCGCACGGCGGTTTCTACTTTGTTTACATTCTGTCCTCCTGCACCGCTGGCTCTCATGGTTTCAAAGGTAATGTCGGATGGATTGATGTTAATCTCGATAGTGTCATCCACCAAAGGATAAACATAAACCGAAACAAAGCTCGTATGGCGCTTCGCATTACTATCAAAAGGAGAAATTCTCACCAAACGATGCACGCCGTTTTCGCCTTTTAGATATCCGAAGGCAAATTCGCCATCTATCTCTAATGTCACGGTTTTCACGCCCGCTACATCTCCTTCTTGGAAGTTGAGCTCTCGCACGCTGTATCCCTGTTTTTCTGCCCACATGATGTACATTCTCATCAGCATAGATGCCCAGTCGCAGCTCTCCGTTCCTCCTGCTCCAGCCGTGATTTGGAGGACGGCAGAAAGCTCGTCTCCTTCGCTGGAAAGCATATTTTTAAATTCCAGATTTTCTATTTTTTCAAGAAGTTTTGGGAATATGTCTTCTACTTCTTTTTCGCTGTCTGGGTCTTCTTTGGAAAACTCTACCAATACTTGTAAATCTTCAAATTCTTTAAGGATTTCTTCATATTCTTCCACCCATTTTTTCTTGGAGCGGAGCTGTTTCAGAAATGCTTCGGCTTCTTTCGGGTTGTCCCAAAATTCTGGCGAAGCAGTTTTCTCATCATCATTGGATATTTCTACCTTTTTTCGCTCTATTTGAAGGTATTTGTATAAATCTTCTATTCGGGTCTGTGCGTCTTTTATTTGCTCGTTACTAATCACAAATTCAAATTTTTACAAAAATAATAGTTTTTTGGTGATTTTAGTAATAAAATTTATTTTCCGTTAAAAGTATTCATCGTATTGGTAATTCCTGCGAAAACGAAGGACAAGCAGGCATCTGCGAATTTTTCGATTCTTTCAGGGAGTTTTTCTTTTTCTTCCTCGCTCCATTCACCGATGACATAGTCTATCTGTTTGCCCTTTTCAAAATCGGAAGAAATCCCAAATCTCAGACGGGCGTAGTTTTGGGTTTTTATCATTTCCTGAATGTTTTTCAGACCGTTGTGTCCAGCATCAGAACCCTTTGATTTTAGGCGTAAAGCACCGAATGGTAGCGCCAAATCATCTGTCACAACAAGGATATTTTCCAAAGGAATGTTTTCTTTCTGCATCCAGAATTTTAGGGCGTTTCCAGAGAGATTTACATAAGTGTCTGGTTTTAAAAGAATTACTTTTCTGCCCTTGTGTTTTCCTTCGGCTGTCCATCCGTAGTTTGCAGAGCTGAACTTCGCTTCTATTTTTTCGGCAACTCTCTCCACGATTTTAAAACCGATGTTATGCCTTGTATTTTCATATTTTTCGCCTTTGTTTCCTATTCCTAAAATTAAGTATTTCATTGTTTTAACTATAAAATTGTTTCCTATAGTGGAAGATAATATTTATTGATAATTTTCATTAAAATAAACTTGCTTAAACCAAAGTTCAAATACAGGGTCAAGCAGTTCGTATGAGTTTTCTTCTTTGTGGATTAAATCCTTCTGCAAAAGAATGTTTCTATTTTTGGATACAGATGCGGAAGTTCCCATTTGGTATTTTTCCAAAGTGGATTTAGAAGAAAGCTGTTTTTCTTTTTTTACCAAAGCTTTTATAAAGTTAATCTGCGTATTGCTGAGTTCTTCTATAATCTGCTGGAAAAACGGAATATTGCTTTGGATTAAACGAGATAATGCGTTTTTGAAAACCTCTTCTGTCACTTCTTTCTCCGTTTCGCTCCAGATGTAGTAAGAGAACTGCTGAACATACCAAGAATGATTTTTCATCAAATCTGCTATTTTTTCGGCAAATTCCTCTGAAATTTTTTTATTGGTCTTGTTGAAATTTTCTATTATAAAAGGAATCCATTTTTCTTTTTTAATTTTTGGTAGCAGAAACAAGTCTCCAAAGCGGTAGAAAGGCTTGGAGGGTTTGCTGAAAATGTCGGTCATCATGTGCCTTTTGCTCCCATAGAGACAATAGACCACATTTTTCTGCTGCTGCCATACAGATCGCATTTTCTTTTCTAAAGTTTCAAAATCATGATACTGGGCTAGGTTCTGAAATTCATCGATACAAATAATGAATTTTACGCCCTTTTTTTCTGCTAAAACTTCGGGTAAATTTAGAATTTCAAGGCTGTGTTTTTTAACTTCTTCCCAATCAAAAGAAAGACTAAAATCACTATCAGGCTGTATACCAATGCTGATTTTAGGAATGAGATTTTTGAAAACCTCACGGGCATTATTTGCCCATTCTTCCCATTTTGTAGAACTTGCTTTGATGACTTCTCGTGCGAAAATCTCCAAAAATTCATGCTCTGAATTAGCTGAAAATAGGTCTATTTTTACGGTTTTGTAGTTGGGCTCTTCTTTGTTGATTTCTGCAATCGCTTTGGCAACCAATGAAGATTTTCCCCATCTTCTCGGTGAAATGATAATGGTATTTACACCACTAATTAGGTTTTTTTTTAGTTTTTGTAGTTCCTCTTCTCTGTTAGTAAAAGCCTGAAGATTAACAATATGCCCAAAAGAAAAAGGTGATAATTCTCCCATAATTATAAAACTTCCATTTTGGTAACTTACCATTTAGTAACTTACTGTTTGGTAAGACAAAAATAATAAATAATTTTAATATACAATTATAATATTGTTTCTTAAAACTAAACGCCTCATTTTAAATGGATTTGTAATCAAAATCGGCACTAAAAATAGAAGGGTGTTTTGTATATTTGTGCGAGATATTTAGTGTTTTGTATGAAAATCATTTTTAAAGACTATTTAGATATTTTTCAAAAATATCCCAAAGATGAATATTTAACAAGAGAAGAAAGAAAAGAAAGATATAAATTATTACAAGAATATGAAAAAAGAAATTATCAAGATGAAGTAAGTATTGATGAATTCCAAGATTTTATTAACTTATATATAGATAAAATTGATATATCTTCACAATTTATTGGAAAATTTTTAGAAGTAATAAAAAATGATATAAATAATGGTGGAACTTTTGCTTTAAAATTTTTAATTGGAGATAAAGAAGAAAATGATAATTATCTTAAATTTTTTAACTTACTTTATGATGAATTTGGTGACAGAATTAATTTAATAAATAAACTTTTAGAAAAAGAGCCAGATTATTTACCAGCTATAAAGCAAAAATATACAATTTTATCAAATTATATAGATTTTTCTATACATGAAATGCCTTGGGGGCTTTTACTTGATAAACCTAGTTCAGAAAAAGAAGCAAAAGCAGAAGCTTTAGCTGATTTAGATGACTTTTTAGAATTATCAAAAAAATTAGGAAAAGATAATAAAGGATACATAGAAGATTGTAAAATTTACTATAATGCTTGGTTTGATTTTTTAGATAATAAAGATAAATACAAATCTTATGAGGAATATTTAGAAAAAAATAATATAGAATATTGATAAGGAGTGTAGATATGAAAAAAGAAGTTATAATAGCACTTGATTTTCCAATCATTTTAATATGCAAATTGTAGTATGATTTCTTAAAAACTAAATGTTTCATTTTTAATCAATTTATGACCAAAATCATCAGCCAAGATAGAAGTAGGTTTTGTATCTTTGTGCGAGAAATTTAATTATTAAAAAAGAAAGTGTTAGCTTTTATTTTGGTGTTTGGATGATTTCAAAAATCTTGAACATTAAGTAAAACTAAAAAGTCCTCATTTTTTTGTATTTGTTCATCTGTGTTTAGGGCTTGGCAGGAAAATAAATTATTATGAAAAAAACAGCTTTATTTTTATTTATGTTATTTGCTTTTGCATTGAAAGCGCAGGAAACTATCTATATGGGGAAGTCTGCTGATAAGAAGGTAGATTTTTATATTTATCCAACAACAGTAAGAGAGTCAGAAAAACCAGATTATATTACAGCGTGGTTTTTATTTGAGTTTTCTACTCCACAAAAATCACCTAATGGCAAATATTATATAAAAGCAAAAAATCAGGTTCTAATAAATTGTAAATACAAAAAATCAGGATTAATCACCTCTACATTATATTCTAAAAATGATGTATATGTTGAGAGTACAGAAGTTATAGATGAATATTTAGTTAAGGACGAATCGATGCCTCCTGGTTCTAATGGGGAATACATGATAAAAACAGCATGCCATATTTATGAATCAATTTCTAATCAGAAACAAGAATAAAATAAACAATCCAGCCTAAGCATTTCGCTTAGGCTGGATTGTTTATTGAGCTGAGGAGCTGGTTGATTTCCTCAATGCTTTCCATATTGTCTTTTCGCATGAGCAGCTGGTTGTTTTTTTCTTTCAGCTGGGCTTGGCTTGGGTTTTGTGTCAGATAATTCAGCAGGTGTTTGAATTTTTCACTTTGATAAAATTTATCCTGTGGATTGTCTGGGAAATATCCTAAAAACACGCCTTTTTTCATCACTATTTTCTCAAAGCCTATCTCCGCCGCGAGCCATTTCAGCTCCACGGATTTCAGTAAATTCACGGCTTCTTCTGGTAGTTTTCCGAAGCGGTCTTCCAGCTCGTTTTGGAACTTTTCCAGCTCCTTTTTGTTTTCTATTTCTGCCAATCTCTGGTAGAGGAGAAGCCTCTCCGAGGTGGAATCTACATAATGGTCAGGCAGCATCAGCTCAAAATCAGTATCGATATTTACTTCTTTTACCGATTTGAAAAGTTTTTTCCTGTCTTCTTCATTATTGAATAATTCCTCAAATGACTCATCATCTTGAAGCTCCTCCAAAGCCTCCTGCATAAGTTTTTGGTAAGTTTCAAAGCCCATTTCGTTGATAAATCCGCTCTGCTCTGCACCGAGTAAATCTCCTGCACCACGGATTTCCAAGTCTTTCATTGCAATCTGGAATCCACTCCCCAAATCCGAAAACTGCTCTATCGCTTCCAGTCGCTTTCTGGCATCAGAGGTTATCATATCATATGGCGGCGTGATGAGATAGCAAAAGGCTTTCCTGTTGCTTCTGCCCACACGGCCGCGCATCTGGTGGAGGTCTGCAATCCCGAATCTCTGTGCATCATTGATGAAAATAGTATTCGCATTCGGGACATCCACGCCGCTTTCTACGATGGTCGTAGAGATGAGAACATCATATTTCCCATCCATAAAGTCCAAAACTCTTTCTTCCAATTCCTTCCCATCTAGTTGTCCGTGTCCAGTGATGATTCTGGCATCAGGAACGAGCCTTTGGACAAGACCAGCGATTTCCTTTAAATTGTCAATTCTATTGTTAATGAAATACACCTGCCCATCTCTTTGGAGTTCGTAGGAGATGGCATCTCTCAGCGTTTCTTCATCGAAGCCTATCAGCTGGGTTTCCACAGGCTGTCGGTTCGGCGGCGGTGTTTTTATTACGGATAAATCCCTTGCTGCCATTAGCGAAAACTGTAGCGTTCTTGGAATTGGCGTAGCGGTCAGGGTAAGTGTGTCTATGTTGGTTTTCAGGGTTTTAAGTTTGTCTTTTACATTTACTCCGAATTTATGCTCTTCATCAATGATTAAAAGTCCTAAATCCTTGAATTTCACTTTATCCGAAACCAGCTGATGTGTTCCTATCACAATGTCTATTTTACCGTTTTCCAAACCTTCCAGTGTTTCTTTTTTCTGTTTTGCGGTTCGGAAACGATTGAGATAAGAAACATTGATAGGAAAATCTTTCAGCCTTTCTGTAAAACTCCTAAAATGCTGAAATGCCAAAATAGTCGTAGGAACCAGCACAGCCACCTGTTTGCCATCAGTAGCCGCTTTGAAGGCAGCACGGATAGCGACTTCTGTCTTCCCAAAACCTACATCGCCGCAGATGAGCCTGTCCATAATGGTTTCTGCCTCCATGTCTTTTTTCACATCATGGGTCGCTTTCTCTTGGTCTGGCGTGTCTTCGTAGATGAAACTTGCTTCCAGCTCATCTTGCAGATAGGTGTCTGGCGAGAAGGCAAAACCTTTGGAGGTTTTTCTCTGTGCGTAGAGTTTTATTAGGTCAAAAGCTATTTGTTTTACTTTCGCTTTGGTCTTTTGTTTAAGGTTTTTCCAAGCAGGAGAGCCCAGTTTGGAAAGGGCGATTTCTTTTCCTTCCGAGCCGTTGTATTTTGAGATTTTGTGCAGAGAGTGAATGCTCACATACAGCAAGTCGCCGTTTTTATAAGAAAGCTTGAAACATTCCTGCGTTTTACCGTCGTTATTCACTTTGACCAGTCCCATGAATTTACCGATTCCGTGGTCTATGTGCGTGATGTAATCACCGACTTGCAGCTGCATCAGGTCTTTTAAGGTCAAATGTTCAGACTTGGCGAAAGAATCTTTGGTTTTAAATCTTTGATAACGGTCAAAAATCTGATGGTCTGTATAAACCGCGATTTTATAACGACTGTCCACAAAGCCCTCATGAAGTTCTGACTGAAACGCCGTGAAAAGATGATTGACCGTATCTTGCTGGTGTTCAGTGGCTAGGGTTTCTATGATTTCTGTTAGTCTGTCTTTTTGTTTCTCGGAAGAAAAGGAAATCCAGACCTCGTAGCCTTGTTCTTTTTTGGTGATAAGATCCTCTATCAAAAGTTCAAAATTCTTGTGAAAACTCGGCTGTGGAGTTTGGCTCAGTTGAATGATTTTTGATGAAGGGCTATTTGAAAAATCAATGGTTCTAAATTTCTGAAAACATTTTGAAAACTCATCGCTGGAAAGAAACAGCTCGTGAGGCTCTCGGTGTTTGATGGTTTTGCTGAGTTTATCAAACTGATTTTGAGCCTTTTGGTAAAAAGCCTCCATTTTATCCAAACAAGAATAAGCATTTTTGATGATAATCAAGCTGTCCAAAGGCAATAAGTCAAAAAACGGAACTTTCTCGCCTTGTGTGGAAAGATTGATATTAGAAACCAATTGAAACTCATCTACTTTCTCCACGGAAAGCTGGGTTTCTATGTCAAAAGTTTTGATGCTTTCTATTTCATTTCCGAAAAATGTGATTCGGAAAGGTTTTTCATTTGAATAAGAAAAAACATCTACAATTCCGCCTCGAACTGCGAATTCACCAGGCTCGGAAACAAAATCTGTTAAATTAAAATGAAACTGATTGAGCAGTTCTTCCGTAAAATCAAAATCCAGTTTTTCGCCCGTTTTTATACGGTGAGAAATCATTTTGAAATCCTCTTTTTTCAGAACTTTTTCATTCAGTGCAGAGATATGAGCTACGATTATTTTTTGTTTGTTGTTGATATTCAGTTGGTTAATCACCTCCGTTCTCAAAACCAAATTGGCGTTTTTAGTCCGCTCCTCCTGATAAGGCTCTGTGTAGGAGTTGGGCAGGTGCAGGACATTTTCTTCGCCGACAAGTTCCTCCATTTCGGTGGTCGTGTAGTGGGAATCTTCCTTGTCATCGGTAATCAACAGAATGGTTTTTTGCTGGCTCAGGAAAGCTTCGGCAGCGAGAATGCTCACGGCAGAACCTACTGCTCCTTTCACGGAAAGATGCTCGGTTTTTTCCCAGTTTTGAAAAATCTCTTCTCCGAAATTTTGGTTTAAAAGTTTGGTTAATAGTGATTTGTCTATCGTTTGTAAGCTCATTTTTTAGTATAAATTAAATGACAAGAAGCGATTTCAGAATGGCTCCGAAATCGTTTCTCTATTGGTGCAAAGGTAAGATTATTTACCGAAAAAATCCTATCTCATATAGTGTGCAAAGTACAAACAGCTTGTCTGTAAGTCTTTTACGGTTTGGGTTCGTTTGTAATGTTTTTTCAGCTCTGCGAAGTAAGTTCGGAATTTTTCTCTTTTTGTAAGATTCATTTGAGCTTCAAAAACTTTCACTTTTTCTGAATAATCTGGGTCAGAATAGTCGATATAAAAATTCTGATTGGCTTCCCATTGATAGAATTTCCCTTGCTCTGCGCTTGCCATTTGGAAAAGAATTCTGGCTTTTTGCTCTTTGTTTTTAGAGTGTTTTAGGGCTTTTTCGTAGTAGCTGATAGCAAGGTCAAAATTATCTGGCTCTATGAATCCGCTGTCGTAAAAGGTTTTGTAAGAAAAATCGTATTTTCTCTCGCTTGCTTGCTCATGGAAATGGAATTTAGGGCTGTTGCCGTTGTTCATATCCAAAGTGAAAAGCTCACGGAAATACCCTAAAACAGAGGTGTTGTAGAGCAGGTTGCCGATGAGTTGATTGGCTTTCGCGCCTTTTACGGATTTTTCTTTTCCTATTTCTTCGAGCTGAATGAGGGCTTGTGCAAGTTCTAACTTGTTCATTTTCTGTTTAATGAAAGGGAAGAAGCTCAGGTCTTCCGCTTTCATGGATACTTCCTGCGGACTGTCAAAACTTTCCCAGACATTATGCCCGAAAACAAGGCTTGAAATACGGTTGTAGCCATCGTATTTATCTTTAAAATAGGCTGTTGCTTTCTCTTTATCATCGCCATAATAATAGGCATTATTAATATAAATATCCTCAAAACTTCCTGCTTTCTCGTAGTGAGTTTTAGCCTTTTTGAAATCAGCCATACGCATGGCATGGTCGCCATAGATTAGCTCAAAGAAAGTCTCTGCGTTAATGTTTTTTATAGACCGCTCGATGATGAATTTTTCAAAGCTTGTTTTGTTTGGTTTTTTGTAGAAAGCTTCTATTTTCTTTGTCAAAGCGAGGTTTGGGTAATATTGCAGGGCGTGGATGCTGTTATTTAGAAGGAATGATTTTGCATTCTGCTGTTCTACGAAATATCGGTTGGCAATGATGTCAATGATAAAGTCTCTGGTGCTGAGGTTGTTGTACCAGCTGTTTTCATCTTTGCTGGGTTCTTCTCGTAGGATTTTGCCGTATTTCTTCATTAGAATTTCCTCAAACGCTGGAGTTATTTGGGTCTGGGAAACGATTTCATTTAGCATTTTCATTTTTTCTATCTGCTGGATGTAGTCGGAATTGGAGGTTTTTATTTTATTTAAAACTAAATTGCTTCCATTGAAATCTTTATTCAGAAAACGAAGATAAGCATCGCTGAGCTCCCAGAAAACATCTTTGGAGGTTGCCTTTATTTCAGTAATTATTTTTCGTAAATCTTCGGAAAAATCGGTAGATTCCGTGTAGTAGCTTTCTGTTCTTACAGGAAGAAGTTTGTCTTGGCATTTATCCTTGTCCTTGCAGGAAGGATAAGCCATGAGGTAGCTTCTTTCCAGTTCGTTAATCGCTCTGGCAGCAAGAACTTTTAGGATTTTAGAATCAGCGTTATTTTTCAGCATTTTCTGCATCAGCGGCACGGGATTGCTGTAGCCGTTGTAAGCCAAAAGGAAATACGCCATATTTTTTTCTTCGGCAGTTTTAGCCTTGCTGAGCAGTCCTTCGAAATCGCCAGAATTAGAGAATTTCATAGAAGTGTAGGAGCTTTGTTTCAAATCTCTGCTGTGGATGAAAACTTTGAAAAAATTCCAGTTTGCGGCTTCTTTTTTGCCTAAACCATTCTGTGCGCCAGCCATTTGTTGTAAGGCGTAATAATAAATAGGTGATTTTAAATTCAAGGGAACAACCAAAGTTTCAAAATAATGAACCGCCTTTTGGTAGTTTCTCGTATAATGATTAAACCTCACGATTTGATAAGCGTACCGAAGTTTTATTTCCTTATTGGTAGATGTTTGGTAGGCATTCAGCAGGCTTTCTATGGTTTTGGAATAGTTGAGCTGAGTGGCATTTTTCCTGTTTTTATCAACATCGAAATAAAACGAATCTTCATCCGCAACAAAACTAATCGCCATATAAGGTTCCAGTTCTTTGGCTTTGATGAGGTAGGTCAGCCCTTGTTTGTATTTATTAAAAAACTGAGCACCGAGTTTTTTGCTTAAAACATGGGTGAGTTTCCCATGAGACCAGTCTTGAAGGTGTTTTAGACTGATAGTCTGCACGAGTGCCAAAGCTTCATCATAGGAGAGCTTGTTGTCAAAATATTTTTGCCAAGATTCTATATTTTCGCTTCGGAATTTATTTTGGCTTTCATAAAAAGGCGTATCATAGGCCAGTAGAAAAGGTTCGTATTCAGGAGCGTGTATCATTTCCTGAGCGAACAGGTTGAAATATTCATAGTCTAAATTAACATCCGCGCAGGCGTTTGCCTTATGAACAGCGAACAAAAGCGAGAGGGAAACAACAAGTTTTTTCATAATTCTATAAAGTATATTTTTCTACAAATTTACTATCCAGATGATAGTATACAATATTATAATGGTCTAATTTTTTATCCAAAAAATGTTTTACTTCGTCTAATTGGTTTTGGGAAATTTCCTCAATCTTGATTTTAAATCCTTTGCTGAGGTACACGCCAAAATAAAAATCATCTTTCAGCACTTCAAATTCTGTTTCAGAAATTTTCTTAAAGTTTTTGTTTTGAGATAAATCGTTTATCGTCAGCGCATTGATGAGTTTCTTTTTCCCGATATGATTGCTCACGATTCCCCAAGAGTATAAAGGAAGGGCAATGTCCATTTTTATGGGATATTCCTCAATGTTCATCAGATAGTTTTTGAGTGTGGGAACATCTAAAATTGAATTTTTGGGCTGGTTTTCCAGTGGCGAATAAGTGGCGTAGCACATTAGATAAACCTTTTCCACGGGCGGAAATCCTGTTTTTTCTTTGTCTTTCACTTGGTGAAGCCGAAGAGTGCAGGTGATTTTTTGTTTTGAAATATTTTTTAGTTCTTCTAAGAATAGGAAATAATCTTCTCTCGTTTGTTCTGTCCAGTCGCAGTCTATTTGTATTTCGGAAGTCAGAGAGAGTTTGTTTTCGTTTTTTATATTTTCTATAAGAGAAAGAGTATTTTTCACAAGGGAATGGATTTCTTCTTTTTTGATTCCGAAAAAAGTCCGATTTGTTATGAAAATCACAGGCGTAAGAGGAAGGTCGCTTTTTTGCGAAAAATGAATTTTCCCAACAGGAGTAAATCTGCCTTCTTTTTTATCAATATCAAAAAATCTGGTATATATGGTTTGTGACTTAGATTTTTTCAGGTTTTCTTGCTCTTTTTTGTCCAAATTCCACTCCGTTCGCCAATAATAAAAAGAGTAAGAATGCTCCTTCGGGCTAGAACAACTAATGAATAAAATTAAAATAAAAAGATAGAATAATTTCATAAATTTCAAAGTTAGAAAAAAATAATAAAATACAGAAAAAAAACGACTTACAATTTGTGGATTCAAAAAAAAACCTTAAATTTGCACACTTGTTTGGTGGGCAGATTGTGTGTATTCATAAATAAAATCTGTATAAACCACTGAATATGAGTGTAAAGAAAATAATTTAAATAAATTTTTAATTATACAATGTCAGGTATTATTGGTAAAAAAATCGGTATGACCTCTTTGTTTAACGAAGAAGGAAAAAACATTCCTTGTACAGTTATCCAAGCTGGTCCATGCTCGGTTTTACAGGTCAGAACCGAAGAAGTTGATGGTTATTCAGCTGTTCAGTTAGGTTTCGATGACAAGAGTGAAAAGAATGTCGGAAAGGCATTAGCTGGTCATTTTAAAAAGGCTGGTTCTGCTCCTAAGGCGAAAATCGTAGAATTCCACAATGGATTCGAGGATGTGAAATTAGGAGATGAAGTAAATGTAGATATCTTCGTAGAAGGAGAGTATGTGGATGTTACAGGAACTTCAAAAGGTAAAGGTTTCCAAGGTGTTGTTAAAAGACATGGTTTTGGTGGTGTAATGCAGCAGACTCATGGGCAGCACAATAGATTGAGAGCTCCGGGTTCTATCGGTGCGGGTTCAGATCCATCAAGAGTTTTCAAAGGCTTGAGAATGGCAGGTAGAATGGGAGGTGAGCAGGTTACTGTTCAAAACCTTCAAGTGTTAAAAGTAGATAAAGAACAAAATCTTTTAATAGTAAAAGGTGCTGTTCCGGGAGCTAAAAATTCTTATGTAATTATCAGAAAATGGAATTAGTAGTATTAAATACATCAGGAAAAGAAACCGGAAGAAAAGTACAGTTAGACGATGCTATCTTTGGTATCGAGCCTAACCAGCACGCGGTTTACTTAGAAGTGAAACAATATCTTGCGGCTCAAAGACAAGGTACGCATAAGTCTAAAGAAAGAAGTGAAATCACTGCTTCTACTAAAAAATTGAAGAAACAGAAAGGTTCTGGTTCTGCAAGATACGGGGATATCAAGTCGCCTGTATTCAAAGGAGGAGGTAGAGTTTTCGGACCTAAGCCAAGAGATTATAGATTTAAATTAAATAAAGCATTAAAAAGATTAGCGAAAAAATCTGTTCTTTCTCAAAAAATGAGAGAAAATTCTATCAAAGTTTTAGAAGAGCTGAATTTCTCTGCTCCTAAAACAAAAGATTTTGTTAATGTAGTAAATGCTTTAGGTTTGGAAGGTAAGAAGTCATTGTTTATTCTTGCTGAAGCAAACAAGAATGTATTTTTATCTTCAAGAAACTTACCAAAAGCAAAAGTGATGAATTATAACGAGATCTCTTCTTATGATTTAATCAATGCTGGTGAGGTAGTGTTCTTCGAAGGTGCAGTAGAGAAGTTTCAAGAAAATTTAAGAAAATAAATCATGTCAATCATTATTAAACCAATCATTTCGGAAAAAGCGACTTATCTTACAGATTTGAGAGGACAGTATTCTTTTTTAGTAGATACTAAAGCGAATAAAATCCAAATTAAAAATGCTGTAGAAGAAGCTTATGGTGTAAAGGTAGCAAATGTTAGGACTATGATTTATGCTCCTAAAGTTTCTATGAAATACACTAAAAAAGGTCTTCAAGTTGGTAAAACTAACAAATTGAAGAAAGCAGTTATAGAACTTCAAGCAGGTGAAGTTATCGATGTTTTTGCAAATTAATAATTAATTATAAATAATAGTAATGTCTGTTAGAAAATTAAAACCTATCACCCCGGGACAGAGATTCAGAATTGTAAACAATTTTGATGAAATTACTACCAACAAGCCAGAGAAATCTTTGACTTTTGGTATTAAGAAATCAGGTGGGCGTAACAACACGGGTAAAATGACCATGCGTTACACCGGAGGTGGACACAAAAAGAAGTACAGAATCATTGACTTTAAAAGAAATAAATTTAATGTTGATGCTACTGTAAAAACTGTAGAGTATGATCCAAACAGAACAGCTTTTATCGCATTACTAGAATATGCAGATGGAGAAAAGAGATATATCGTAGCTCCAGCTGGTATTAAAGTAGGGCAGAAAGTAGTTTCTGGGGAAAATGTAGCTCCTGAAATAGGAAACGCTATGAAATTGAAGAATATTCCTTTGGGTTCAGTAATTTCTTGTATAGAAATGAAACCAGGACAAGGAGCAATTCTTGCAAGAAGTGCAGGTTCTTCAGCGCAGTTGACTTCAAGAGATGGAAAATACGCTATCGTTAAATTGCCTTCAGGAGAATCAAGAATGATCTTGGTAGAGTGTATGGCAATGATAGGTTCAGTGTCAAACTCAGATCATCAGCTTACAGTTTCTGGTAAAGCAGGTAGAAGCAGATGGTTGGGTAGAAGACCAAGAACAAGAGCGGTAGTTATGAACCCAGTAGA
Source organism: uncultured Flavobacteriaceae bacterium (assembly GCA_963520725.1). Classification (GTDB taxonomy): domain Bacteria; phylum Bacteroidota; class Bacteroidia; order Flavobacteriales; family Weeksellaceae; genus JABCPE02. The sequence goes on from CAUQSG010000003.1 coordinate 40,143, forward strand.
TCACCCAATGGGTGGTGGTGAAGGTAGATCATCTGGTGGTCACCCAAGATCTAGAAACGGTAAACCAGCTAAAGGTTACAAGACTAGAAAGAAAAACAAAGTGTCTAACCGTTACATCGTATCTAAAAGAAAATAATTATGGCAAGATCACTTAAGAAAGGACCTTTTATTCACCATTCATTAGAGAAAAAGGTTCAAGCAAATATAGAGTCTGGTAAAAAGACAGTAATTAAAACATGGTCTAGAGCATCTATGATTTCTCCAGACATGGTAGGACAAACTATAGCAGTGCACAATGGGAAATCTTTTATCCCTGTATACATCACTGAAAATATGGTAGGTCATAAGTTAGGCGAATTTTCTCCGACAAGATCTTTCAGAGGTCATGCGGGTAATAAAAATAAAGGTAGCAGATAATAGTCATGGGAATAAGAAAACAAAACAGTGCATTAGCTAGAAAAGCAGCGAATAGAGATGTGGTAAAAGCATGTCTAAATGATTGTCCTTCTTCTCCAAGAAAAATGAGATTAGTTGCTGATATCATCCGTGGAGAAAATGTAGATAAAGCATTATATATCCTAAAATACTCTAAAAAAGAGGCTTCTAATAAGTTAGAAAAATTGTTGTTATCAGCAATTGCTAACTGGCAGGTGAAAAACCCTAACGCTGATGTAGAAGCAGCAAATCTTTTTGTAAAAGAGATTTATGTGGATAGTGCTAGACAATTAAAAAGATTGAGACCAGCACCACAAGGTAGAGGTTACAGAATTAGAAAAAGATCTAACCATGTGACTTTAATTTTAGGTAATAAATCAGAAAATCAATAATCAAGGTATGGGACAGAAGACAAATCCAATTGGTAATAGATTAGGAATCATTAGAGGTTGGGATTCTAACTGGTTTGGAGGAAATGATTATGGGGATAGAATCGCAGAAGACTATAAGATCAGAAGATACCTTGAGGCTAGATTATCTAAAGGTGGAATCTCTAGAATCTTTATAGAAAGAACATTAAAGTTAGTTACAGTTACAATCACTACAGCAAGACCAGGTTTAATCATTGGTAAAGGAGGTCAAGAGGTTGATAAATTGAAAGAAGAGTTAAAGAAAATCACTGATAAGGATATTCAAATTAACATCTTTGAAATTAAGAGACCAGAATTAGACGCTGTATTGGTTGCAGATAGCATTGCTAAGCAGATTGAAAACAGAATTTCTTACAGAAGAGCTGTTAAAATGGCTATCGCTGGTTCTATGAGAATGGGAGCAGAGGGAATAAAAGTTCAGATTTCTGGAAGATTGAACGGAGCTGAAATGGCAAGATCAGAATCTTTCAAAGAAGGAAGAATTCCTCTATCTACATTCAGAGCAGATATAGATTATCATATCGCAGAAGCACACACTACTTATGGTAGATTGGGTGTTAAAGTGTGGATTATGAAGGGTGAAGTATATGGTAAGAGAGAGCTTTCTCCACTTGTAGGGCAACCACAAAAGAAAGGGCCTGCATCAGGAGGAGGTAAAAAAAGAGAAAGAAAATAATTAATGAAATTTTAGGTTTGAAATTGAAAATTTTAAATGCCGTTACCTTTTAAAATCTAAAATTTAAAATCTAAGATCTAAAATTCTAAAATTATGTTACAACCAAAAAGAACCAAGTTCCGTCGTGTTCATAAAATGAAAATGAAAGGTAATGCTAACAGAGGAGCTCAGTTAGCTTACGGAACATTCGGAATTAAAGCCATGGAAGGTGCTTGGATCACTGCAAGACAGATTGAGGCGGCTCGTATCGCTGCTACAAGATATATGAAGAGAGAGGGACAACTATGGATTAAAATATTCCCAGATAAGCCAATTACTAAAAAACCAGCTGAAGTAAGGATGGGTAAAGGTAAAGGTGCTGTAGAATACTGGGTAGCTGTAGTAAAACCAGGAAGAGTAATGTTTGAAATCGGAGGAGTACCTTACGAAGTAGCAAAAGAGGCGTTAAGACTTGCTGCACAAAAACTTCCAGTAGTTACGAAGTTCATAGTAGCTAATGATTTTGTTCAACCACAATAAATCTCGAAATTATGAAACAAGCTGAAATTAAGAACTTAAGCGTAGAGGATATCAAGGCGAAATTAGTAGAGTTGAGAGCTGCTTACAGCAAAACAAGATTGGCTCACAAAATTAGCCCAGTAGAAAATCCTATTCAAATCAGAGATTTAAGAAGAACAATCGCAAGACTTGAAACCGAGTTAACTAACAAACAATAATTTTCATTTTAAGCATGGAAAGAAATTTAAGAAAAGAAAGAATAGGAATAGTTTCGAGCAATAAAATGGAAAAAACCATTGTTGTTAGTGAAACTATGAGAATGAAACATCCTATGTACGGTAAATTCGTATTAAAAACGAAAAAATATACTGCACATGATGAGAACAACGAATGTAACGAAGGTGATACAGTTTTAATCCAAGAAACTAGACCTTTGAGTAAGAATAAGAGATGGAGATTAGTAAGAATTATAGAAAGAGCTAAGTAATGTTACAAACTGAATCAAGATTAAAAGTTGCTGATAACACTGGTGCTAAAGAAGTGCTAGTAATCAGAGTTCTAGGTGGTACTAGAAGAAGATATGCTTCTGTTGGTGATAAAATCGTAGTTACTATTAAAGATGCTACTCCATCAGGAAATGCAAAGAAAGGACAAGTGTCTAAGGCTGTTGTAGTAAGAACTAAAAAAGCTGTTCGCAGAAAAGATGGTTCATACATCAGTTTTGATGACAACGCTTGTGTTTTGCTCAATGCAGCGGGAGAAATGAGAGGAACTCGTGTTTTCGGACCTGTTGCTAGAGAGTTGAGAGATAAAGAATATATGAAAGTAATTTCATTAGCCCCTGAAGTTTTATAAATTCTAGAAAGATGACAAAGTTAAAAATCAAAAAAGGAGATAATGTAATTGTTACAACAGGTAACAAAAACATTAAAGGTAAAACGGGTGAAGTTATTGCTGTAATTAAAGATAAAAATAGAGCTGTAGTTGCAGGTCTTAATATCGTAAAGAAGCATGTAAAGCCATCTGCGTCTAATCCACAAGGAGGAATTGTAGAAAAGGAAGCTTCAATCCATATTTCTAACTTAGCGTTAGTAGATCCTAAAACAGGAAAAGCTACAAAAGTTGGATACAGAATGGAAGGAGATAAAAAAGTAAGATTTGCAAAAAAATCTGGTGAAATTTTATAAAAGACTAAAAGATGGAATACATAGCTAGACCCAAAAAATTATATAAAGAAAAAATTGTTCCAGCAATGATGGAAGAATTTGGGTATAAGTCTGTAATGCAAGTACCAAGATTAGAGAAAATCGTACTTTCTCAAGGTTTGGGAGATGCAGTACAAGATAAGAAGATTGTAGATTATGCGGTAGAAGAACTTACAGCAATTACTGGACAAAAAGCAGTAGGAACAATCTCTAAAAAAGATGAAGCATCATTCAAATTGAGAAGAGGTGTTCCAATTGGAGCAAAAGTAACACTAAGAGCAGATAGAATGTACGAGTTTTTAGATAGACTTACATCTTCTGCACTACCAAGAATCAGAGATTTCAGCGGAATCAAAGCTGATGGTTTTGATGGAAGAGGTAACTATAACTTGGGTATTACCGAGCAGATTATCTTCCCTGAAATCGTGATTGATAAAGTGAAAAAAATCCAAGGTATGGATATTACTTTTGTGACATCTGCTAAAACAGATAAAGAAGCTAAAGTTTTATTAACTCATTTCGGATTACCGTTTAAAAAGAACTAATCATGGCAAAGGAATCAATGAAAGCGCGTGAGCGCAAAAGAGAAGCACTAGTTGCTAAATATGCTGCTAAAAGAAAAGCTTTGAAAGAAGCGGGAGATTACGAAGCTCTACAAAAATTGCCTAAAAATGCTTCTCCAGTGAGATTGCACAATAGATGCAAACTTACAGGAAGACCAAGAGGGTACATGAGAATTTTCGGAATTTCGAGAGTTACTTTCAGAGAAATGGCAAACCAAGGACTTATCCCTGGTGTTAAAAAAGCAAGTTGGTAACAATTTTTAACAAATCGAGATAATTAAGTTGTAAAAATTGCAAAACTAATTATCATTAACCAATAATAAAAAAAAAGAAAAATGGTAACAGATCCAATTTCAGATTTCCTAACTAGAGTAAGGAACGCACAAAGCGCAGGCCACAAAGTGGTGGAAATTCCTGCATCGAAAATTAAAAAGGAGATTACGAAAATCCTATTTGATCAAGGGTACATCTTGAACTATAAGTTTGAAGATAATGCTGTTCAAGGGACTATCAAAATCGCTTTGAAGTATGACAAGCAAACTAACAAACCAGCTATCAAGTCTATTCAGAGAGCTTCTAGACCTGGTTTGAGAAAATACGCTGGTTCAGATGAACTTCCAAGAGTATTGAACGGCTTGGGAATAGCTATCATCTCTACTTCTAAAGGAGTAATGACTGATAAAAAGGCAAGACAAGAGAAAGTAGGAGGTGAAGTAATCTGCTATGTATATTAATTTATAAATAGGAATAATGTCAAGAATTGGTAAATCAATTATAACAATCCCAGCAGGAGTTACAGTATCATTTTCTAATAATGTAGTAACTGTGAAAGGACCAAAAGGTGAACTTTCTCAAGAAATCACTAAAGGGATTACGATAGCACAAGAAGGTGCTGAACTAATAGTAAACAGACCATCTGATTCTAAAGAACATAGATCTCTTCATGGTCTTTATAGAGCACTAATCAACAACATGGTAGTTGGTGTTTCAGAAGGGTTTACAAAACAGTTAGAATTAGTAGGTGTAGGTTATAGAGCATCTCACTCAGGACAAAAACTGGAGTTGGCTCTAGGTTTCTCTCATGGTATTTTAATGGAACTTCCAAAAGAAATCACATTAAATACTGAGACTGAAAAAGGAAAGAACCCAATCATCACTTTATCATCTCATGATAAACAATTATTGGGAATGGTGGTTGCAAAAATCAGATCATTTAGAAAACCTGAACCTTACAAAGGAAAAGGTGTGAGATTTGTAGGAGAAAATGTTAGAAGAAAAGCTGGTAAATCTGCTTAAAATTTAAGGAAATGGCATTAACAAAAGTAGAAAAAAGAAACAGAATAAAGAGAAGAGTAAGAGGGAAAATCTCCGGTACTCAGGCATCACCAAGATTATCTGTATATAAGAGTAATAAAGAAATTTATGCTCAGTTGATCGATGACAAAGAAGGTAAAACTTTAGTATTCGCTTCTTCTAGAGAGAAAGAAGTAAATGCTAAAGGAACAAAAACTGAAGTAGCAGCAGCTGTAGGTAAAAGAATTGCTGAAAAAGCAAAAGCAGCAGGCTATGAAAAAGTAGTTTTTGATAGAAATGGTTTTGTATATCATGGAAGAATAAAAGCTCTTGCTGATGGTGCTAGAGAAGGAGGTCTTCAATTCTAATTTTAAAAGTATCGAAATATGTTAGGAATAGATAATATAGAAAGAGTAAAACCTGGAGGATTAGAATTAGTAGATCGTCTAGTTGCTGTGAACAGAGTAACCAAGGTAACCAAAGGAGGTCGTGCTTTCGGATTTTCTGCTATCGTTGTAGTAGGGAACGAAGATGGAGTGATTGGTCATGGTCTTGGTAAGTCTAAAGAAGTTGCATCTGCAATTTCTAAAGCAGTAGAAGAAGCTAAGAAAAACTTAGTGAGAGTACCTGTAATCAATCATACAATTCCTCATCAAACATCTGCAAGATATGGAGGAGCTGATATCTTCCTAAGACCTGCATCTCATGGTACAGGGCTTATCGCAGGGGGTGCGGTGAGAGCCGTTCTAGAATCTGCGGGAGTGCATGATGTATTGTCAAAGTCTAAAGGTTCTTCTAACCCTCACAATGTGGTAAAAGCTACATTCAAGGCGTTGTTAGATATCAGAAGACCAGAGGAAATCGCAAGAATGAGAGGGATTTCTCTAAATAAAGTGTTCAACGGTTAATTTTTAAAGAAAAATGGCAACAATTAAAGTAAAACAAGTAAGAAGTGCTATTGGTAGAACTAAAACTCAAAAATTAACACTTGAGGCGTTAGGTCTTAGAAAATTGAACCAAGTAGTAGAGCACGAAGCTACACCATCAATTTTAGGAATGGTAGCAGCAGTAAAACATTTAGTAGAAGTTCAAAAATAAAAATAATCTTAAAAGGTTTAATGCTGAGAGATTGGCATTAAATCTTTTGATTTGAATTTTAAATTTAAGACAATTATGAATTTAAGTAATATTAAACCAGCATCAGGAGCTACTCATAACTCTAAAAGATTAGGTAGAGGACAAGGTAGTGGTAAAGGAGGAACTTCCACAAGAGGTCACAAAGGTGCTAAATCAAGATCTGGTAACTCTACCAAAATAGGTTTTGAAGGAGGACAAATGCCTTTACAAAGAAGACTTCCAAAGTTTGGTTTCAATAATGTGAATAGAAAAGAGTATAGAGCAATAAACTTGGATACTATTCAATCATTAATTGATGCTAAAAATTTAACTGAAATCACTAAAGAAGTTTTGGTTGAAAACGGATTGTCTTCTAAAAATGAATTAGTAAAAATTATGGGTAGAGGGGAACTAAAATCTGGAGTTTCTATTTCTGCAAATAAATTTACTAAATCTGCTGAAGAAGCAATAAACAAAATAGGAGGTAAAGCAATCACTCTATAAAAAAAATAATGAAGAAAGGATTTATACAAACACTCAAAAACATTTGGAGTCTTGAAGAGTTAAGAGAAAAAATATTATTTACTATTTCTCTTGTATTGGTGTATAGATTCGCATCATATATTTCCCTGCCTGCCATTAACTTGGACGAGGTAGGGAATCTTTTGCAGCATTACCAAAATCAAGGAGGCAGCAAACAAGGAACTGGTTTTTTGAGTTTGTTATCATCTTTTACAGGAGGTGCTTTTGGTAGGGCTTCTATATTGGCTTTAGGTATTATGCCATATATTTCAGCATCTATTATAGTTCAGTTAATGGGGATGCTTGTTCCATATTTTCAAAAACTACAGAAAGATGGAGAAAGTGGAAGAAATACTCTAAACCAAATAACAAGATGGCTTACAATAGGAGTATGTCTAGTTCAGGCTCCATTTTATCTAGGTACTATAACGAATGAGTTTTTACCATATGCACAGTTTAGAACTGCTTATTATGTAGAACCTGAATCTGTGATGTTCTGGTTACCTAGTATAGTAATTCTTGTAACAGGATCCTTGTTTTCTATGTGGCTGGGTGAGAAGATAACTGATAGAGGTATCGGTAACGGTATATCTATATTGATAATGGTGGGGATACTAGCAGATCTTCCTATGGCTTTTGTAGATGAAGTTACTCAGCAAACGAGTAAAGGAGGATTAGGTTCTATCATTATTTTAGTAGAAGTTTTATTCTGGTTATTAGTTATTGTTTTAGCGATATTGTTATCAGTTGCTGTAAGAAAGATACCAGTACAATATGTGAGCAGAGCCCACGCAAGAGGGGGACACAACACCGCTTTGACAGAGGGAGCTAGACAATGGATTCCTTTGAAAGTAAATGCTGCTGGTGTGATGCCTATCATCTTCGCACAAGCGATAATGTTCATTCCTGGGTTATTGACTAAAGTAGATGAGACAAATACATTCTTAGCTGGCTTTAAAAATGTTTTTAGCTGGCAGTATAATGTTCTATTTGCTTTGTTGATTATAATATTTTCTTTCTTCTATACAGCCATCTCTATTCCTACCCATCAAATGGCTGAGGAACTGAAAAGAAATGGCGGATTAATCCCTAAAATTAAGCCAGGGAAAGAAACAGCAGATTATATAGATGATATTTTATCAAAAATAACTTTGCCAGGTTCGATTTTTTTAGCTATCTTTGCAGTCCTTCCAGCAATAGTTCATGGTACTTTTGTACAAACAGACAGATTTTCACTATTTTTTGGTGGAACATCATTGTTGATTATGGTAAGTGTAATATTGGATACTGTACAACAAGTAAACACTTATCTTTTAAATCATCACTATGATGGATTGATGCAGTCAAAATTATCAAGAACAACAAAAAGGTAATAAGATATGGCAAAGCAAAAGCATATAGAACAGGATGGAGTAATAGTGGAGGCATTGTCAAATGCCATGTTCCGTGTTGAACTAGAGAATGGGCATGTTCTCATAGCACATATCTCTGGGAAGATGAGAATGCACTATATAAAGCTCTTACCAGGTGATAAGGTGAAATTAGAACTTTCTCCATATGACTTGACTAAGGGAAGAATTACTTTTAGATACTAGAAGTATATTAGTTAGAATAAAATTAAGAATATAAGATGAAAGTTAGAGCATCAATTAAGAAAAGAAGTGCAGACTGCAAAATCGTAAGAAGAAAAGGCAGATTGTACATTATTAACAAAAAGAACCCTAAATTTAAACAAAGACAAGGCTAATTAAAATAGCATACAATTAAATTATGGCGAGAATTGCAGGTATAGATTTACCAAAAAACAAAAGAGGCGTAATAGGACTTACTTATATTTATGGAATAGGTAGAAGTACTGCGTCTGAGATTTTGAAAAACGCTGGAATCAGCGAAGATAAGAAAGTCAATGAATGGAATGACGACGAATTGGCTGCTATCAGAAATTATATCTCTGAAAATGTAAAAGTAGAAGGAGAGTTGAGATCTGAAGTTCAATTAAACATCAAGAGATTGATGGATATTGGATGCCAAAGAGGGATTCGTCATAGACTGGGATTACCTTTAAGAGGCCAAAGAACGAAAAATAACTCTAGAACTCGTAAAGGAAAGAGAAAAACTGTTGCTAACAAGAAAAAAGCAAGTAAATAATCGTTAGGAATTATGGCAAAACAAGCAAAAGTAGTTAAAAAAAGAAAAGTAAAAGTAGAGGCGATTGGAGAAGCGCATATTCAGGCTTCTTTCAATAATATTATTATCTCTTTGACCAATAAAAATGGAGAAGTAATATCTTGGGCTTCTGCAGGTAAAATGGGTTTTAGAGGCTCTAAGAAAAACACTCCGTTTGCAGCACAGGTGGCAGCAGAAAACTGTTCTCAGGTAGCTTATGAAGCAGGTTTAAGAAGAGTAAAAGTGTTTGTGAAAGGACCTGGTGCAGGTAGAGAATCTGCAATTAGATCTATTCATAATTCAGGAATAGAAGTGAGTGAAATAGTAGATGTAACACCTATTCCACACAACGGATGTAGACCACCAAAACGAAGAAGAGTATAATAATAAAATTTGATGTTTCATTTTTAATATATTAAAAGAGAAAATGAAGTGTCAAATGTCAAATCTAAAATCATATGGCAAGATATATTGGACCTAAAACAAAAATTGCTAGAAAATTTGGTGTAGCAATTTATGGAGATGATAAAAGTTTTGAAAAAAGAAGAAATCAACCTCCAGGTCAACACGGACCAAATAAAAGAAGAGGAGCTAAAAAATCTGAATACGCAGTTCAGTTAGCCGAAAAACAAAAAGTAAAATATATCTATGGAATCTTAGAAAAACAATTTGCGAATATGTTTGATAAGGCTCATAGAAGTAAAGGAGTAACAGGTGAAGTTTTGTTACAACTTTGTGAATCTAGATTGGATAATGTTGTATATAGATTAGGTTTTGCTAAGACTAGAGCAGCTGCAAGACAATTAGTTTCACACAGACACATCACTGTAAATGGGGAATTGGTAAATATTCCATCATATTCTCTAAAAGCAGGAGATGTTGTTGCAGTAAGAGCTAAGTCTAAATCACTTGAAGTTGTAGCAGATGCATTAGCATCTAAATCAAACTATGAGTGGTTACAATATAACGACGAAAAGAGAGAAGGAGTATTTATTTCTACTCCTGAAAGATTACAGATTCCTGAAGATATCAAGGAACAGTTAATCGTCGAGTTATATTCTAAATAATTTTTTAATCAAATTCTTGCTCAACCCAATTTTATATGGCAATTTTACAATTCATAAAACCCGATAAAGTAATACTTCTAAACTCTACAGAAACTAGAGGTCAGTTTGAATTCAGACCACTAGAACCTGGATTTGGAACAACTATCGGTAATGCTTTGAGGAGAGTCTTGTTATCTTCTCTCGAAGGATATGCTATTACATCTATTAAGATAGAAGGAGTAGAGCATGAGTTTTCAACAATTCCAGGAGTAATTGAAGATGTAACTGAAATAATCCTTAACCTTAAACAGTTAAGATTAAAAGCTACAACAGAAAATGCTCCTGCTGAACAAGTAAGTGTTAAAGTTTCTAATCAAACAACAGTAACTGCTGGAGATTTCTCTAAATTCATCAAAGGATTTGAAGTATTGAATCCAGATTTAGTTATCTGTAACATGGCAAAAGATGTTTCGTTTGATATTAAATTTAATATAGATAAAGGTAGAGGGTATGTTCCTTCTGAGCAGAATAAACTAAATAATGCTCCTATCGGAACTATTGCTATTGACTCTATTTATACACCTATTAAGAAGGTTCAGTATAGTGTTGAAAACTATCGTGTGGAGCAGAAAACAGACTACGAAAAACTAGTTTTGGACATAGAGACAGACGGTTCTATCTCTCCTCAAAATGCTTTGACAGAAGCTTCTAAGATATTGATTTATCACTTTATGTTATTCTCTGATGAAAGAATAACACTAGAGACAGAAGCAGTAAAAGCATCTATCCAATACGATGAAGAAACACTTCATATAAGACAATTATTGAAATCCAAGTTAGTAGATATGGATCTGTCTGTAAGAGCAATCAATTGCTTGAAAGCAGCAGAAGTAGAAACGCTTGGAGAATTGGTTTCATTCAGTAAGTCTGATTTGATGAAATTTAGAAATTTTGGTAAAAAATCGTTAACAGAATTAGAAGAATTAGTTCATTCAAAAGGTTTGAACTTCGGATTTGATGTTAGCAAATATAAATTAGACGCTGATAAATAATTTTATATCATGAGACACGGAAAGAAATTTAATCATTTAGGAAGAACTGCCTCTCATAGAAAAGCATTACTTTCCAATATGGCATGTTCTCTTATAGAACATAAAAGAATAAACACTACTGTAGCTAAAGCTAAAGCTCTTAGAGTGTATATAGAACCTCTTTTGACTAAATCAAAAGAAGATACTACACACAGTAGAAGAACAGTATTCTCTTACCTTCAGAATAAAGAAGCAGTTACTGAATTATTCAGAACAATTGCTCCAAAAATCGCTGAGAGAAATGGAGGATATTGCAGAATCATCAAAACAGGATTCAGACTTGGAGATGGTGCTGATACTGCTATGATAGAGTTAGTTGATTTCAATGAACTATACAGTGCAAAATCAGATGCTAAGAAAACAACAAGAAGAAGCAGAAGATCTTCTTCTAAAAAAGAAACTTCTGAAGCAACTGAAGTAAAAGCAGAGGAATCAGCTGAAAAAGCAGGAGAATAAGTTTTTACAACTATAAAAAATAGTCCTTATCAATTATTGGTAAGGACTATTTTTTAGTTTTTGGAAGATATAAAAAAAACAAGGAGACTTTATAAAGTCTCCTTTAACCAACTAAAGAACTCTCGCTGCCATACTAAGGCATTCTGAGGTTTTAGCACCCAGTGGTTTTCATCTGGGAAGTATAAGAATTTAGATTTGATGTTTTTAAGCCTTGCCACCTGGAATGCCTGTTGTCCCTGCTCATAGGGAACTCTGAAATCCATATTTCCTTGGATAATCATTATTGGCGTATTCCAGTTGTTCACATAGCTGCTCGGATTGAATTTAGTGTAAGATTTTGAAGAAGGATTGTCCCAAGGAGAACCTCCCATATCCCAATTTGCAAACCAAAGCTCTTCAGTAGTGCCATACCAAGATTTAGTATCAAAAAGCCCATTGTGAGAGATGAAAGTTTTGAATCTATTTTGGTGAACTCCAGCTAGCATCAGCACAGAATAACCTCCGTAGCTAGCACCCACAGCGCCCATTCTGTTTTTGTCTATGTATGGAAGTTCTTTTGCGAAGTCCGCTGCAGATAGATAATCTTGAATAGATTGCCCTCCCCAGTCTTGGCTGATTTGTTCATTCCATTTTGTTCCCCATCCTGGCATGCCTCTACGGTTAGGAGCGATTACGATATAATCATTAGCAGTCATTAGTGAGAAATTCCATCTTAGGCTAAAATATGGTGTAAGAGCAGACTGCGGGCCTCCTTGGCAGTATAGAAGTGCAGGATACTTTTTGTTTGGGTCAAAATTAGGCGGGTAGTGGAACCATACGCCCATCTCCTTGCCATCGGTAGTTTTTACCATTTTTAGTTCGGAATGACCTAATTTTAGTTTTTGGTAAAAATCAGCATTGACATCTGTTACCTGCTTCATTTTTCCATTTTTTAAATCAACAGAATAGAGCTCTGGGCTGTGGAAAGCATCATTTCTATTCACTAAAAGTGAATTTTTATTTTGTGCAAAAACGGCATTTACATCAAAATCACCTTTTGTAACTTGTTTTACGGTTTTGTTTTGATTAACAGTAAATAACTGCTTAGTTCCTCTGAAAGCAGCCGTGAAATAGATATTCTGAGAGTCATTAGCCCAGAAGACATCTCCCGTTACGCTGTCATCCCAGTTTTTAGTAAGGTTGGTTTTACTTCTATTTCCCCAATCCATCACATAGATATCGTTTTTATCGGCTTCATAGCCATCTCTTGCCATACTTTGCCAAAGAAGATATTTCCCATTTGGGCTGAATTTAGGGTTCATATCGTATCCCATCATTCCTTCTGTAAGATTGCTGGTTTTTCCTGTTTCCAGCTCGTATAGGAATATGTCTGTATTGGTGCTGACAGCATACTCTTTTCCAGTTTTTGCCTTAGTAACATAGATGATGTGTTTAGCATCAGGTGACCAAATGAAATCTTCCCCTCCACCGAAAGGCTTTTGAGGAGAGTCATAGGCTTTTCCTTCTAATAAATCTTTGGCTGCGCTAGAATTTTCTTTAACACTAACTACGAAAATATGATTGTATTTCCCTGCATACCAAGTGTCCCAGTGGCGATGGTTTAGGTCTGTGTAGACTTGTGCAGAGGAGTTAGGAACATCACTGTATTTGTCTTTGCTGTAGATTTTTTCTAACTGAACTTCTCTACTAAAAGCCACCTTTTGTCCATCGGGAGAAACCTTAATATTTTGGGCATCTTTTCCAATGGTATAGAATTCTTTCCAAGATTTTCCATTGTCATTGGAACGATAGATTTTTCCATCATCAAGGGCATAAATTCCGTTTTTATCCCATTGAATAAAGGATTTTTTCCCTAAATCAAAAGGAACACTTTGAGAGGAAGATGTGTTTAACAAATAGGTTTTGTGAACATTTTTTTCTGTCTCCAAATCAGTCTGGCTGGTTCTGTAAACAACCAATGAATGGTCTGGAGAAGCTCCTTGAACGCTTATTTTCCTTAGCTTCCAGAGGGTTTCTGGTGTCATCACTTCCTGTGCGTTCATCAACAGAGGAGTGGCGATAGCTAATGCTGTATACTTTAAATTCATGAGATATGATTTTTAATGGGTTTAAAATTAACAAAAACTTTCAAAATATAAAATTTTCGTTAGTTTTGATGGAAAAAGTGAGAAGGGTCTTTTTCTGAAAAAGAAACAATCAGAGAATTAGAAAAACTGAAACAACCAAGATTAAATAAAGGGTTCATTTCTGGATTTTGTCTTTTTTGATGTTGAGATTTACTACCTTTGTGGCTAAAATTAGTAAAAATTATGTTTGAAAATAAAAATCGAGAACTTACTCCAATTTCTGCATTAGGTGAATTTGGACTTATAAAACATCTTACACAGTTTTTCCCTGTTGAAAACACCTCTACAGAATTGGGTGTAGGAGATGATGCAGCTATCATCAATGCCGAAGGGAAAAAAGTTCTTGTCAGCACAGATATGTTTACTGAGGGAGTAGATTTTAATTTAGGATATGTTCCTCTGAAACATTTGGGCTATAAGGTGGTAGTGGCAGGAATCAGCGATATTATTTCTATGAACGCTGTTCCTACTCAGATTATGATTTCAGTAGCTGTTTCTAATCGTTTCCCTGTGGAGGCTTTGGAGGAAATCTATGCGGGAGTTCAGTTGGCATGCCGACGATACAAGGTAGATTTAGTCGGCGGAGATACTACCAGTTCTCAAGCAGGATTAGTAATAAATGTCACCGCGGTAGGACTAGAAAGTTCTGAAAAAATCATCAGTCGAAATGGAGTAAAACCCAATGATTTACTGGTAGTTACTGGTGATTTAGGAGGAGCATATATGGGCTTGCAGATTTTGGAGAGAGAGCATTCCGTTTATCTCAAAAATCCTAATATGCAGCCAGAGATGGAAGGCTATGATTATATTTTGGAGCGCCAGCTAAAACCAGAGGCGAGAACAGATATTAAAGGAATTTTAGAAGAATTGGGCGTGAAACCTACCTCTATGATAGATATTTCCGACGGGCTGGCATCAGAAGTTTTGCATCTTTCTGATAGGTCAAAGGTTGGTTTTAGAATTTATGAGGAAAAAATCCCGATGGATGAGCTTACCATAAGCGTAGCCGATGAGTTTAATCTCAATCCTGTGATGACAGCACTAAATGGTGGAGAGGACTATGAACTGCTGTTTACTATATCTCAAAGTGATTTTGATAAAATTAAAAACAATCCAGATTTTACCATCATCGGGCATGCTGTGGAGGAAGAGCAGGGGAATTATTTGGTTCTCAGAGGGTCTAATGAACTTGCCGAACTTACAGCGCAGGGCTGGGATGCTTATTTAAAGAGCAAAAAGAAAACCGAATAATCAGAATTAAGATTAAATTTATGCACAACAAATATGATGTTGCCTACCTGAAAATGGCCTTGGAATGGGCAAAACTTTCCTACTGCAAGAGGAAGCAGGTGGGGGCGCTCATCGTGAAGGACAGAACCATCATCTCTGATGGGTATAACGGTACGCCTTCTGGTTTTGAAAACTGCTGCGAAGATGAGAATAATCAAACCAAATGGTATGTTCTACACGCAGAAGCAAACGCCATTCTGAAAATATCCCGAAGCACGCAGTCCTGCGAGGGAGCGACATTGTATCTCACTCTTTCGCCATGTAAAGAGTGCAGCAAACTGATTTTCCAGTCTGGGATAAAAAGAGTGGTGTATATACAGGATTATTCTGATAATGAAGGGCTTGCGTTCCTGAAAGATGCTGGAGTTGAAATACTAAAAATATCTAAGGAAGAATTAGAAAATGATATGGAGTGAAGCTATTGAAAACTATGCTAATTATCTGAGGTTTGAGAAAAATGCTTCAGAAAACACCATTGAAGCATATGTTTCGGACCTGCAAAAATTACAAAATTTTGCGGAGCAGAATTTGGCAAGCGTTACGCCCATTACTATTTCTTATGAGCATTTGCAGGAGTTTCTTTACCAAGTATCAAAAATCAATTACAGCGAAAGGACACAGGCAAGATGGATTTCTTCCATTAAAGGATTTTTCAGTTTTTTGCTGGAAGATGAACTTCGCGAGGACAATCCTTCGGCTCTTTTAGAAACGCCTAAATTAGGGCTTTATCTGCCTGATACATTGTCTCTGGAAGAAATAGAAAAACTAATTTCTGCAACGGAAGAAAATACCGATTTAGCAAAGAGAAACCGCTGTATGATAGAGGTTTTGTATGGCTGCGGGCTGCGTGTTTCGGAGCTTACAGAACTTCAGATTTCAAACATCAATTTTAAAGAAAATTACCTCAAAATACAAGGGAAAGGCGACAAGGTTCGCTTTGTTCCGTTGGCTGATTATACAGCAGATTTCATTAAAAACTACATCAATAACATCCGAAGCAAACAAAAAATAAACCCCAAATATTCCGATATTTTATTCTTAAACAGCAGAGGAGCGCAGATTTCTAGGCAGATGGTTTTCCTTGTCATAAAGGAAATAGTAAAAAAAGCAGGCATTCAGAAAAATATTTCGCCTCACACTTTCCGCCATTCTTTTGCGACTCATCTTCTTCAGAATGGAGCGGATTTACGGTTTATACAGGAGATGCTAGGGCATTCCAGCATTACCACTACGGAGATTTATACCCATCTGAATACGGAAGAACTCCATGAAACGATTTTAAAATATCACCCAAGAAATCAATAGAAAAATGAATGAATTAAATTTTTGCCCAAAATGCGGAAAAAAATCACTCTGCTGGGAAAAAGGAAAAAGATGGAGCTGCCCAGAGTGTGATTTTGTTTTGTATCATAATTGCGCTGCTGCGGTGGCTGTGGTTGTCATCTGTGGCGATGAAATTTTACTGACCAAGAGAAACCAAGAACCAGCCAAAGGAAAACTAGATTTGGCAGGAGGTTTTACAGATCCTCATGAGAGTGCAGAATTTACCTGTTTTCGGGAACTGAAAGAGGAGCTGGATATAGAAATAGACACTGGAAAACTTAGGTTTTTGATGAGTCTGCCGAATATATACCATTACAAAGAAATAGACTATAATACGCTGGATTTGTTTTTTAAATATCGTGTGGAAGAAAAATTTTCTGTCAATTTAGAAAAATCAGAAATAGCTGAAACTGTTTGGGTTAAGAAAGAAAACATCCAGCTGGAAGATATTGCTTTTCCTTCGCAGAGATTGTTTTTTGAAAGATTTTTAAATAAAAATTAAGAAAAAATTTGTTAAAAAATCAAAATTATATAAATTTGTATCGTTGCATTTCATTTGCAAATATTTTTTTACGGTATATAATTTTATAAATAGATTTTTACGATGAGTTCAAACAAGATTCCTGCTGATGGTTTGGCAGGTCTTAAAGAGAATTTTACCAAAGACGCACTCGCTGGGTTTTTGGTATTTTTGTTAGCATTACCATTGAGTATGGGAGTTGCCAAAGCGGCAGACTTTCCTCCGATTTTTGGGGTTGTTTCTGCGATTATTGGCGGAATAGTGGTTAGTTTTTTTGCTGGTTCTAGACTATCTGTCAAAGGGCCTGAAGCGGGACTTATTTCCATAGGTGCAGGAGCAGTGGCGGCGTTTGGCGGTGGAGAAACTGGCTGGAAAATGGCAGTGGCGACTATTGCGGTGGCTGGTGTTATCCAAATTGTGATGGGACTACTGAAACTGGGTAAATATGCGGACTTGTTCCCTTCTGCGGCGGTGCATGGAATGCTGGCAGCGATAGGAATTATCATCATGTCTAAACAGTTACACTTGCTTTTGGGTATTAAACCTGATGATTTGGCAGGAATGGGCGTGATAGATTTGCTAAAACACCTGCCAAACAGCATAATGAATGCTGATAGAGAAAATACGATTTTAGGACTGACTTGTTTGGCGATTCTCTTTGGAATGGGAATGGTTAAAAACCCAATAGTGAAGAAGATTCCTGCTCCGTTAGTAGTGCTTTTGGTGGCGATTCCGATGGGAATTTATTTTGAAATGAGTGCCAACGAAAAGGTGGAAATCGGTAGTATTTTTGACACTTTCAAAGATGGAGTTTTCGTTGCTGATTTTTCTGGAATGTGGACTCATACAGGCATTTTTGTGCAGTATGTTATTTTGTTTTTATTGATTGGTTCTATCGAATCTCTTTTGACAGCCAAAGCGATAGATTTAGTAGACCCATACAGAAGAAAATCAGACTTTAATAAAGACCTTTCTGCGGTAGGTTTCGGAAATGTGCTTTCTGGACTGGTAGGCGGACAGCCGATGATATCAGAAGTAGCGAGGAGTTCAGCCAATGTATCTAATGGAGCGGTGACAAGATGGGCGAATTTCTTCCATGGATTGTTTATGCTTTTGGCGGTGATTTTCGCGGTTCCGCTTATTGAGATGATACCAAACACGGCGCTTTCTGCGATGCTGGTTTTTGTAGGGTTTAATCTGGCTCACCCAAGAGAATTTATACACATTTTCCATATTGGAAAAGGGCAGTTTGTTATCTTTGTTTCTACGGTGATAGTTACCCTTTTGACAGACCTTTTGGCAGGTGTGGCTTTTGGAATTGTACTAAAAATCATTATCAATATGATGAATGGCGCCAAAGTACAGGATTTCCTTCATTTGAATATGAATATAGCAAATAATGACCCTGAAATAGCAGAAGTAGAAGCGAAGGGAAGCCTTCTGTTTAGTAACAATATGAAGCTGGGAGAGTTTTTAGATTCATTAAATAAATACAAGGAAGTGAGATTTAATCTCGGAGAATTGGAATTATTAGATCATACATCTCTTGCTACTATCCAAAAATGGAAAAAAATTCAAGAGGATGTTTCAGGAATGAAAATCAGCCTCAATGGATTAGAAAATCACTCTAAATCAGGAGATTCTGAAGATTCTGTACTGAGAAAAGGAAAAAGACATCCGTTTTAAAATAAGAAATGCTGCAAAATTTTGCAGCATTTTTGTTTTATGTATTTTTGATATTTTTATTATGTTTTCGGCTCATTACCCATTCAGAATCAGTGAGATTGTAGATTTCCTGAATGTCTTTCAAAATGTTTTTAAAATCTAAATTCAGGTCTTTTAGTTTCCCTGTGGAAATATCAAAAACCCATCCGTGAACGATAGGATATTCATCTACGATATATCGCTCCTGCACACAGGCAAGTTTGATAACATTGATGCATTGTTCCTGAACATTCAGCTCTACCAATCTATTGTTTCGTTCTTTTTCATCAGCTATGGCATCTAGTTCTATGCGGTGAAGTCTGTAAATATCTCGGATATTTCTGAGCCAAGGATTCAGCAGTCCCAAATCTTCTGGGCTCATTGCCGCTTTTATTCCTCCACAATCATAATGCCCACAGACAATGATGTGTTTTACTTTTAGGTGTTCCACGGCATATTGTATAGCAGATATTGCATTCAAATCCAGCGTATTCACCAGATTGGCAATATTTCTATGCACAAAAACCTCACCAGGTTTTAGTCCCATGAGTTCTTCCGTAGTTACTCGGCTGTCTGAGCAGCCTATGTATAGGTATTCTGGGTTTTGCTCTTTGGCTAGATTTTTGAAAAAATCAGCATCTTCACCAAGTTTTTTTTCTACCCATTTTTTATTATTTTCAAAAATAACTTTATAAGATAGTGCCATTTAAAAATCAAATTTTATTGTTAATGTATCCTTCTGTCGCTTTTTCATTAGGAATGATTTGGGCAGGATTTCCCACAACTACAGAATTAGAAGGAACATCCATATTTACATACGCATTTGGTGCGATGAGGACATTATCCCCGATGGTAATTCCGCCGACTATCACGGCATTAGCGCCTATCCAGACTTCGTTTCCTATTTTAGGAACGCCTATGGATTTTCCTCTGTTGGTCTGCCCGATGGTTACGCCCTGTGCGATGTTGCAATTTTTGCCAATGATGGTTTTTGGATTGATAACCAATGCTCCCCAATGCCCTAAATAAAAGCCTTCGCCGATTTCCGTTTCTGGATAAATTTGGAAGCCATATTTTATCTGATAATGCCTTAGGATAAACCGATAAATTTTCCCTATTAAAGAAGATTTCGGGTATTTCTGCGCATTACGAAACCAATAGATGTAGTGCAGATTGGGACTGAGGCATTTTTTTAGCATCTGAAAATGAGAAAGCCACTGCCCGCATGCACGGTAAAAATCTTTTTGTATGATAGTGTATTTCATCTAGTTATCAATGATTTCCATTATTTTTTTAACAGAGTTTTCAAGGTTGAAAGGCATGGTGTAGTTTTTTAGTTTTTCTTGATACTTGTTGAAGTTATCCGCATTGCTGAGGGCTTCTTTCATACCTTGATAAATTCCTTCTTCGGAATTTTCTACAATCAGTCCCAGTTCGCCATCATTCAGCATTTCTCGCACTCCAGAAACATCTGTGGCGATGATGTTTTTTTTCAGTGTAATAGCTTCGAATAGCACTGTGGGATAGCCTTCGTATCTGGAACTGAGGACATAGAAATCGGCACTTTTGAAATAAGGATACGGATTATCTGTGAAACCGAGCATTTTAGCGGTGTTTTCTACGCCGAGTTCTGCTTTTAGTTTTTTAATATTTTCAAAATCATAGCCATCGCCCACGATTAAAATCTGATGAAAAAATCCTTCATCCAAAAGCCTTTTGTGGGCTTTCAGCAGTCGGTCAAATCCTTTCTGCGGGAAAACCGTCCCAACGGACAAAAACAAAGGATGCCTATAATCGCCAGTCAGAGGCGCTTCGCTTTTTCTTAAAATTTCATCTGTGTCCAGCGGATTATAAATTCGGACAATTCGCTGTTTTTCATCTTCATTTTTAGCCAAGCTTTCAAAATCTTTTTGGATATGCTCGGAAATCACCATGATTTTATCAAACTTAAAAAACTTCCTGATTTCATCATCTGTATAGTTGTGAAATTGGGTTTTTCGCAAGTCGTTATGAATCCAAACAATTTTTTTTGAAGATGTAATGGGAGAGTTCAGAATTTCATCTCTCACTCCATGAATTGCCGCAAATTCTACATCATATTTTTTGTTTTTAAGAATGAATTTGTAGAGTAGTTTTGGGAATTTTTTCAATAAAAATAGATAACTCACACGAAGCGCTTTTATCGGAATGTCCTGCGGTCTGTTGGTAGGAATCATCTCTCCTTTGATGAGGTATAGAATGTTTATCCAGCTCGGGATTTCGGAAAGATATTTCCCTGAATACAGATTCAGCAGGAGATCCACTTCGTATTTATCGGATGGGATATTTTTAAGGAAAGTAGCCAAAACCTTCTCTGCTCCGCCGTGGCGGAGGGAGCCGATACGAATAAGTATTTTTTTCTTTTGCATGGTTTTACTCGTGTCTTATTCTTTCTTCTTCCAAATCTATACGATGGATGAATTTTCGGATGATATCCTCATTGATTTTTGGGTATTTATTATTAATTTCAAAAAGAATATTTCGCTTTTTACATAGCACATCGATGTAGATTTCTTTGATATGGTCAGGGATTTTCAGCTCCTCTTCTGTTACTAATCGCTGTTCCCATCGGCTCACTACAGCTCTCAGCTCAAAGCTGTTTTTCATTTCTTCTTTGTAATTGGTCGTTAGATAATCTATCGAACTTTTAGCCAATTTTCTCAGAATAAATCTCTCGGTTTCGTGCTCAGGGAAATGGTCATTGAATTTAGGGAGTTTTAACTTCTTGATAATGAAAGGTAAAGTAAGCCCCTGAAATACCAAAGTCACGAAAATAGCCACGAAAGTGATGTATAATATAAGGCTCCTATTTGGGAAAGGTGTACCATCCTCTAGTGTTAGTGGAATAGAAAGAGCCGCTGCCAAGGAAACCACTCCACGCATCCCAGACCATCCGATGATGAAAGGTGCTTTTAGATTTATTTTAGGGTCAGCTACAGTGATGAAATTGCTCATTACTTTGGTTACAATGACTGCACCATACGAAGCCAAAAGACGCACAACAATCAGTACTATTGTCACTAAAACCCCATAAATAGAAGCATCATATAAGCTTATTCCATCTTTTTTTAGTCCTTCCACTATGTCAGGAAGCCCCAAACCAATTAGCAAGAATACCAAACCATTGAGAAGGAAAGTGAAACTATGCCAAACATTAATACCTCTAATTCTAGATGAACTACTCAAAATATGAATGTTATGATAAGCCAAATACAGTCCTCCACAGACAACCGCCATTACCCCAGAAGCATGAACCTCTTCTGCGATTATGTACATGATGTAAGGAGTTAATAGAGAGAGGATTACATCAATATCTTCATTGGTAGGAAGTAATCTGTGAATTTGCATAACGACGAACGCAATAAAAAGTCCAATGCCTGTTCCTCCGAAAATCATCCAAGCGAAACTTCCCGCTGCATCCTGCCATATGAACTGCCCAGTAGCTACTGCTGCCATAGAGAATCTTAGAATTATAAGAGAAGAAGCATCATTGAATAAACTTTCTCCTTCCAAAATAGTAGCGATTCTTTTAGGGACTTTCACGAATTTTAGAATAGCTCCAGCACTCACCGCATCAGGAGGAGAAACTATCCCTCCAAGAAGAAAGCCCAGCGCCAGTGAAAACCCAGGAATATAATAATTGACAAACAATGCGACAGAAATCGCTGTCAAAAAAACCACAATAAATGCAAAACTGAAAATAATTCTCCTCCAGCGCCAAATCTCTTTCCATGAGTTAGCTAGCGCCGCTTCGTATAAAAGCGGAGGTAGGAAAATAATAAAAATCAGATGTGGGTCTATTTTTATATTAGGTGTGTTCGGAAGGAAGCCCACGCCCAGCCCTGCGATGAGCAGAAGGATAGGGTATGCGACCTTTATTTTATTGCTCAGCATCACAATTCCCATAATGATGACAGACAGCAATATAAAAAATGAAAAATATTCTACCATATTTAAATATTAAGTTTAAGTTTTCGCAATATACTAAATTTTTGTTAAAAAAGTTATAAAAAATTCATAGGTATGTCAAATTTTCATTCATAAAGTAAGGAAAACTGACAAAAATGTCACAATTTGATTTTGGTATAAATTTAGAGAGTATCATTCAAAAATTAAATCATTTAATAAAAGAAATAATTATGTCAGTAAATTTTAAACCATTAGCAGATAGAGTATTGGTAGAACCAGCTCCAGCAGAGACAAAAACAGCATCAGGATTGATCATTCCAGATACAGCAAAAGAAAAACCACAGGAAGGCGTAGTAGTAGCCGTAGGAAATGGTAAAAAAGACGAGCCGCTTACTGTGAAAGTAGGAGACAAGGTTCTTTACGGAAAATACGCTGGACAAGAATTAAAATTAGACGGTAAGGATTATCTTATCATAAGAGAGTCTGATTTGTTAGGAATTTTAGGATAAAAAATTAAAATATCATGTTCTATACACTACAGCTAAATGCTAAATTACAGCCTTTTGATAGGCACGATTTGGAAGATTTAATAGATGAATTTCTATCAGAAGGAAATTTAGGAGCGACATCTGGAGGCGGTACTATGATGGATAAGAGTGGAGAGGTGGAGTATTGCGATATTGAGCTGGAACTCAATAGTCCTGAAGCCGTGAAGGAGTTACTACACAAACTAGAAGAAATCGGACTCCCGAAAGGTTCTAAAC